>NZ_CAXFDV010000221.1:0-1831 GCF_964001545.1 uncultured Aquincola sp. | reverse complement strand
TTGATGAACACCGTGTCGCCCGGGATCGGGCCGCTGATGTCCACGCCGGTTTCGGCCGCAAAGCGCTCGATGGCCGGGCGCACCACCGCATCGTCTTCGCTGCCCAGGATGCCGCCTTCACCCGCATGCGGGTTCAGGCCCGCCACCGCGATGCGCGGCTGCGCAATGCCCAGCGAGCGCAGCGCCGCCAGCGTGACCTCGAACACCCGCTGCAGGCGCTGCGGCGTCACCCGCTTGGGCACTTCAGACAGCGCGCAGTGCGTGGTGACGTGCGACACCCGCATCGCGTCGTGCGCCAGCATCATCACCGCGTCGCGTTGGCCGGTGAGGTGGGCCAGCAGCTCGGTATGGCCTTCGAAATGATGGCCGGCCATGTGCAGCGCCTCTTTCGACAGCGGCGCGGTGACGATGGCATCGGCCTGGCCGCACTGGGCCAGCCGCACCGCACGTTCCACCGCGCGAAAGGCCCACTCGCCGCCGGCGGCGCTGACCTTGCCCACTTCCAGCCGATCGGTCACGGGGCCGACGTCGATGGCTTCGTACAGCGGCGTGGCCTGGCGGGGCAGATCCAGCTGCGCTTCGGCTTCTTCCAGCGCACGCGTGCTGCCCACCACCTGCAGCGCCAGCCGGCCCGAAGCGATGCGGTCGCGCATCGCATGGGCGGCCTTGACGATGATCTCGGGGCCGATGCCGGCCGGATCTCCCATCGTGATGGCGATTCGGGCAACGCCGGTATTCGTGGTCATGCGGGTTCCTTGTGACGGGCTGTGGCAGAAGATCCGCCACCGATGGCTGAAAGTATGCACATTCGCTCAAAAGCTTTCAAGATCTTCCACATAAGTGCAAACCCTTGCGGGTAGACTCACCACAATCTTTCAAAATCAAGCGCATGACAGCGAAACCCACCAGCCTCGAAGTCCTCCAGGGCGGCCTGCTGCCCGCCCAGCGCCGCCAGCGCATCGTCGAGTTCCTGCGCTCGCACGGCGCCGTCACGCTGCCGCAGCTGGAGCAGGCGCTGGCCGTCTCCCAGTCGACGTTGCGTCGCGACCTGGACGGCCTGGCGGCCGACGGCGTGGTGGAGCGCACGCACGGCGGCGCGCTGCTCAAGCAGCAGGGTTACAGCGCCTTCGAGCCCGACGCGCATGCCGCTACCGAGCTGTCGCCGGCCGAAAAGCGCGCCATCGGCATGGCGGCCGCCGCGGCGCTGGAGCCGCACCAGAGCGTGATCTTCGACAGCGGCACCACGGTGCTGGAAGCCGCGCGGGCGGTGGTGGCCCGCAACATCCCGCTGACCGCGGTCACCAACGACTTAGCCATTGCGCAGGTGCTGGGTGCGGCGCCCGGCATCCAGGTGCATGTGCTGGGCGGCCAGCTGCGGCCGGGCTTCACCACCGTGCTGGGGCCTTCGGTGATCGAAGGTGCGGCGGCCATCAGCGCCGACGTGCTGCTGTGCGGCGCGCATGCCGTCAACGCCGGCATGTTGAGCGAAACCTCGGCCGAAGTGGCCGCCGTCAAGCGCGCGTTCGCGCAATCGGCGCGGGTGCGGCGCCTGCTGGTCGATGCGTCCAAGTTCCGCGCGGCGGCGCTGATGCGGGTGCTGCCGCTGCGCACTTTCGACCAGGTGCTGACCGACGACGCGATCAGCGAGGCCGACGTGGAGCAGGTGCGCACGCTGGGCGTGGAGCTGCTGCGCGTGAAGCCATGAGCGCCCGCCTCCGGTTGCTGGCCGACGATCTGACCGGCGCGCTGGACAGCGCATCCGCCTTTGCCGGCAGCGTGCCGGTGGGGATAGGGCGCGTGCCCGTGGGCGCCGCAGCCGGCGTGGTGGCGG
>NZ_CAXFDV010000220.1:0-5126 GCF_964001545.1 uncultured Aquincola sp. | reverse complement strand
TGGTGCACCGGAGGGCGCTTGGCGCGTTCAATCAGGGTAGTCAGTCATCAGGAGCATTTCCATGAGCCTTCGCAAGACCTTGAGCGCCGCCGTGCTGCTATCGGCGGGCGTGCTGGCCGCCGGCGCGGCGCAGGCCCGTGACGTGTATTGGTCGGTCGGCATCAACGCGCCGGTGGCCGGCGTGGGCGTGGGCACCGTCATTTCCAACGCCCCGCCGGTGCGCTACTACGCCCCGCCGGCCGTGATGTACCAGCCGGCGCCGGTGGTGGCGGTGCCCGCCTACCCGGTGTACCAGCCCGCGCCGGTGCTGTATGCGCCCCCGCCGCCGCCGGTGCGCTACTACCGGCCGGCGCCGCCGCCGGCGTATGTGGTGGTGCCGCAACGGGCACCGCGCCATTGGCATGGCGGTCGCTGGGCCGACCGCGGCTACGAGGGCCGCGGCTGGGACGGCTACCGCCACGGCGGCCGCTGACGGGCCCTCTTCAGACGTCCCTCTCTAGAGGGAGGCGCCCTGTCTCAAGACTTCCTACAGTGATAATGTTCACAGCAGGGAAGCAGATCATGGCGTCTTCGCAACAACCCGTCCCGTTCCCGGAATGTCAGGAGCTGCGGGACGAACGCGCCCCCGGCCGCATGAGAGCCTTGCGCGCCTTCATCGCGGTGTCGGTGTTCGGCTGGCTGGCCTTTGCGGTGCTGGTGGCCGCCAGCGCCCCCGACCCGCTGCCGGCCGACGCCGATCTGGCGCAGGCGCTGGACGATGCGCAGGCCACCGCCGCGGCGGTGGCGCACTGGCAAGCGGACGATCGGATCGTTCGCGTCTCGCAGGACACTTCGGCGCCCTGAGGCGCTGGGGCGCCTGCACAGGCACGCCCGCGCCTACAGCCCCAGCAGCGCGCGCCAGCCCACCCGGGCCAAGGCCAGCACCCCCAGCGCCGCGAGCACCACCAGCGGCACGCCCAACGCCCAGGCGCTCTTGGCCTTCCAGCTGCGGCGTGACTTGAGCACGTCGGCCACCAGCAGCATCGCCAGGTGCAGCGTGGCCACCACGCCCAGCGCGGTGACGGCGGCGGTGCGCACCGGCTCCGAGGCCAGCAACAGCCCGGCCGCCAGCATCACCAGCAGGAAGGCGTAAAGCACCTTCATCACGTGCGACCACCAGCGGGCGCGCAGGCTGCCGGGCAAGGACACCGCCAGCAGGCCCTGGCCGGCCAGCCCCAGCCGCGCCACCCAGCGCAGCGCTGGCAGGTCCTGGCCGCGCTGGGCCACCACCGTCTGCAGCAGGCGGCCGGTGATGGTGGTGGCGCGGGCCGCGCTGTCCAGCAGTGGCGCCGGATCGGGCGCCTGCCGGCCCTCGCGGCTCACCTTCACCCACTGCAGCAGCGCGTCGTCTTCCAGCAGCGAGGCCACCACCTGGTCGAGCCGGCGGCGGGCCTCCGGCGTGCCGGGCTGCAGCCCGTCCACCAGCTGGCGGCGCAGGCGGTCGCGCCGGGCGTTCGGGTCGTCGGCCGGGGGCACCGGCAGGCGGCGCTGCACCTCGGCCACCGCGCCGCACAAGAGGCCGGTGATCTGCTCATAGCCCGTGGGCCGCAGCGCTTCCCGCACGATGGCACGGTGGGCCTGGCCGATCAGCGTGCCGCGCACGCTGCGGGTGGCCGGCTCCGAGCCGGGCAGCAGCGCGGTGATCAGCCGCTCCGCCCCGTCGAGCCGGCCCCACAGGATGTCGTTGGTGCGCCAGTGCCGCTGCAGGAAGGCGCCGAAGTTGGCCAGCGCGGTGCCGTCGAGCTTGCGCAGGCCGGTGGCGCGTTCGTCGATCAGCGTGGTGGCGTCTTCGGGGCTGATGCGCACCACTTCCACCGTGGCCGGCTCGCCGCTTTCGGTGTCGTAGTACAGCGGAAAGCTCATCTGGTCGTAGGTGTCGAAGCGCAGGTAGTACTCGCCCAGAAAGCGCCGCAGCTGCTTGGCCAGCGGCGTGTCCAGCTCGGGCAGGCCGGTGTCGTCCACCTTGACCACCACCTGCTGCTGGCCGATGCCGGCGTCCACCACGCCCAGCCGCGGGCCGCCCAGCCGGCGCCACACCAGGGCGCCCCCTTCGGGCTCGGCCTCGGGGCGGCCCTTGACCAGCGCGCGCACCGTCTCGCCGATGCGCTGCAGGTCGACTTCCAGCGCGTCCTGCAGCGCGGTCAGTGCGGTGGTGCGGGTGAGCTTGAGCAGCGCCTGCGCCCGCAGGAAGATGCCTTCCTGCAGCGTGCGGGTGGCCGAGGGCAGCTTCAGCAGCTCGGGCGGAAACAGCACCCGCACGGTGGCACCGCCGGTGGTGGTGAGCGTGGGCACGTCGTCGGGGCCGCCGGGGCCGTGGGTGCGGCTGAGCAGCAGCAGGTCCAGCACGTCCTGCAGCTCCTGGCGGAGCCGGCCGCGGCGTTCACGCGCGGCGGGCTGGTCGTCCACGCCGCCCAGGCTGTCGCGGTTGCGCAGCGTGCTGTGCGCCTGCGACAGGTCCACCTTCAGCCGGTGCAACGCCATCAGCAGGTCGTGCAGCTCGGCGTCGTTCACCTCGCCGTCGATCAGGTTGGGCCCGGCGCGGCGCTTCAGGCGGCGGGCCAGGGCTTCGTCGGCCTCGCTCAGTTCGCCCAGCGGGCCGCGGCGGCGGCGGCCCACCAGGCGGGTGAGCTGGTCGATGCGGCGCAGCAGAAAGGCGGTGCGCCGGGTGCGGTAGGCCAGGTCGTAGTCGTCGAGGAAGGCGTTGAGCGTGCCCACCCAGGTGCCGCCCTGGTCCACCGGCAGCCCGGGCTTGTCGCTGTAGCGTTCTTCGCGCCAGGCGCGCACCAGCGCGCGCAGCGCGTACACATGGTCGGAGTTGCGCTCGATCTTCCAGGCACGGGCCAGGCAGTCGGCGATGTCGTCGGTGACGGTGTACTGGCGCAGCCGGTTGTAGGGCAGGAAAGCGTCGCCGTAGTACTGGCGCATGCGCTCCATCGTCAGCTCGCGCCAGGGCGGCACGCCGTCGTCGTCGCCGGGCACCACCTCGCGCACCACGCGGGCCAGCGGATCGTCCTCGGCGGCGTCGAGGTCGCGCTCACCCAGCCGCACGATGCGGTCGATGCGCTCGATGCGGCGGTTGCGGCGCAGCACCGCTTCCAGGTCTTCGCGGATGGTCTCGTAGCTGGGGATGCTGGTCAGCGCCGCCAGCGCATTGGTCAGTGCATCGGGCGGCGTGGCGGGGTCGGCGGCATCGGTTTCGGGGTGGGCGGGCGCGGGTTCGATGTAGACCAGCTTGCGTTCCACCGGCACCGCGGCGCTGCGCTGCGACAGCGTGCCCACCACATGGGTGAAGGGCTTGTTGTCCAGGTAGCCGCCGTCGCCGAAGGCGCGGGTGACGTGGCCGCCTGCCTGCACTTCGGCCACCGGCACGCCGGTGAAGAAGTCGTCCCACTGGCGCAAGGCCTGCGTGTCCAGGTTGCGGTCGAGCCGGCGCAGCGCGTCCAGCGTCATCGGCTCGAAGGCGAACGGAAACGACGAGGTGCAGCGCGCCGCGAACGAGAGAAAGGCGTTGTGCCGCGGGTCCAGGTCGTTGTGCGCCACCTGGCGGCCGTCGTCGGTGTAGCGGAAGCGGAGGACCTGGCGGTGGCGCTTTTCGTGCACCACCTTGTCGAACAGCCGCAGCGTGACCAGCGAGCCGCGGATGTCGGTGGTGGTGACGAACAGGTCCAGCTCGTCGACGAAGGGCGAAGGCGCGCTGCCGCGGCCATTGGCGCCCGACATCAGCGCCATCGCCTTGCGCAGCTTGCGGTACATGCGGTCGCTGTTGAGCAGCGAGGTGGGCGCGCCGGTGCGGTCGGGCAGGCCTTCCATGTCGGGGTCGGCCTGGTAGCTGCGGCGGTCGTTCAGCAGGCTGCCGATGTCGCCTTCGCGTACCCACAGCTCGCGCAGCGGCGCAAACGGCTCGTCGTTGGCCAGTGCCTTGCCCAAAAACAGGCCGTTGATGCCGCCGGCCGAAGTGCCGGCGATCACGTCGATGACGAAGCGGGTGGGCAGGTCGCCCGGGGCTTCGGCGGCCAGCGGATCGGGGTTGCCGGCGGGGTCGGCCAACCAGTCGGCATAACGCTGCTGCAGCGGCGGGTCATTCACCAGCCAGGCCAGGCGGCGGTATACCTCGCGGGTGGTGTCGGGCGCCTGGCTGGCCGGGCGGGCCGGTGCGCCGCCGTCCAGGTTGCGCGGCGTGGCCCGGGCCAGCTCGTACATCTCGTTGGTGACGCCGTTGATGTAGATGGCCAGCGACACGCCGCCATACATCACCACGCCAAAGCGGATTTCGGCGCGGTAGTCCATCGCGGCCATGCCCATCTCCTGCGGTGCTTGTTATGGCCGCGATGATCGCAGGCCCATGTGCCAGGGCCATCCCTACCGCCGACGACGATCGCGGCCCGCTACATGCCCTTGAAGAGGTGCGCGTACAGCCGGCTGGCGGTCAGGGTCTCGGGCCGGCCGCGCAGCGTCAGCAGCACCTTGCCGCTGGGCTCGCGCTGGGCAGTGGCGATGGCACGCGCCTGCACCACCAGGCCGCGGTGCACCTGCCAGAAGCGCTGCGCGTCCAGCTGCGGCAGCAGCTCGCGCAGCGACAGGCGGATGAGGTGTTCCTTGTCGGCGGTGACCACGCGCACGTACTTGTCGGCCGCCTCGAAGTACAGCACCTCGTCCACCGGCACCATGTGCAGCGTGTGGCCCACGCCGGCCTGGATGACGTCCAGCCGCGGCGCTGCGGCCTGGGGTGCGGTGGCGCCCAGCAGCTGGCGGATCTGTGCCAGCGTGCCCTCCAGGCCGCCCGGCGCGGCGGGCTGTACCAGCAGCCGCTGCAGCCGCTGCACGCACTGGGCCAGCCGGGCAGCGTCCACCGGCTTGAGCAGGTAGTCCACCGCCTCACGCTCGAAGGCCTGCAGCGCGTACTGGTCATACGCGGTGATGAACACGATGAGCGGAAAGGGCGCGTCCTCGGGCCAGTCCTCGGCCAGCGCCTGCGCGGCCTGCAGCCCGTCCATGCCCGGCATGCGGATGTCGAGGAAGCAGATGCGCGGCCGCAGCGCCAGCGCCTGCTGCACGGCCGACAGGCCATCGCCCACCTGGGCCACCAG
>NZ_CAXFDV010000219.1:0-2295 GCF_964001545.1 uncultured Aquincola sp. | reverse complement strand
TCAACCCCCGTGGCGATGCCGCATCGATGAAAGCGCGACATGCGTGAAGTGACGCTGCCGACCGGCGAACACGTGCCGGCGCTGGGCCTCGGCACCTGGAAGATGGGCGAAGCGCCGCGCCAGCAGGCGGCCGAAGTGGCCGCCGTGCGCATGGCGCTGGAGATGGGCTACCGCCTGATCGACACCGCCGAGATGTACGGCGAAGGCGGGGCCGAGACCGTGGTCGGCCAGGCGCTGGCCGAGGCGCTGCGCGCGGGCACGGTGGCGCGGCCAGACCTCTTCATCGTCAGCAAGGTGTACCCGCACAACGCCAGCCGTGCCGGCGTGCAGGCCGCGTGCGAGCGCAGCCTGCGCCGCCTGGGCCTGGACCAGCTGGACCTGTACCTGCTGCACTGGCGCGGCGGCGAGCCGCTGGCCGAGACGCTGGCAGGTTTCGAGGCGCTTCAGCAGCGCGGCCTCATCCGCCATTGGGGCGTGAGCAACTTCGACCTCGACGACCTGGAAGAACTGGCCGCGCTGCACGGCGGCGCTGCCTGCGCGGCCAACCAGGTGTACTACTCGCTCAGCCAGCGCGGCATCGAATTCGACGTGTCGCCCTGGCAGCGACGGCACCACATGCCGGTGATGGCTTATTCGCCCATCGACCAGGGCGCGCTGGCCGCGCAGCCTGGCCTCGACGCCATCGCCCGCCGCCTGCAGGCCACGCCGGCGCAGGTGGCGCTGGCCTGGCTGCTGGCGCAGCCGTGCACCATCGCCATCCCGAAGGCCGTGCGCGAGGCGCACCTGCGCGAGAACCTGGCCGCGGCCGACCTGCCGCTGTCGCCCGACGATCTGGCTCAGCTGGATGTCTTGTTTCCCCCGCCGCGGCGCAAGCAGCCGCTGGCCATGCTTTAACCCTTGAACCTTCTTGCCATGACCGTCACCCTCGGCACTCCGCTGTCCCCCCACGCCACCAAAGTGATGCTGCTCGGCAGCGGCGAGCTCGGCAAGGAAGTGCTGATTGCGCTGCAGCGCCTGGGCGTGGAAACCATCGCGGTGGACCGCTACGACAACGCGCCCGGCCAGCAGGTGGCCCACCATGCGCGCACCATCACCATGAGCGACCCCGCGCAGCTGCGGGCGTTGATCGAGGCCGAGCAGCCGCAGCTGGTGGTGCCCGAGATCGAAGCCATCGCCACGCCGGTGCTGGAAGCGCTGGAGGCCGAAGGCCCCGTGCGTGTGATTCCCACCGCCCGCGCCGCCCGCCTGACCATGGACCGCGAAGGCATCCGCCGGCTGGCCGCTGAAACCCTGGGCCTGCCCACCAGCCCCTACAAGTTCTGCGATTCGCAGGCAGAGCTGCAGGCCGCCATCGACGGCGGCATCGGCTACCCCTGTGTCGTCAAGCCGGTGATGAGCAGCTCGGGCAAGGGCCAGAGCAAGCTCGATGGCCCGGCCGACGTGGGCCCGGCCTGGCAGGCCGCGATGGCCGGTGGCCGCGTCAGCCACGGTCGGGTGATCGTCGAAGGCTTCATCGACTTCGACTATGAGATCACGCTGCTGACGGTGCGCGCCCAGGGCGCCGACGGCCACGTGCAGACGCATTTCTGCGACCCCATCGGCCACATCCAGGTCAGCGGCGACTATGTGGAAAGCTGGCAGCCGCACCCGATGAGCCCGGCCGCGCTGGACAAGGCCCGGCAGATCGCCCAGGCGGTGACCGGCGACCTGGGCGGCCAGGGCCTGTTCGGCGTGGAGCTGTTCGTCAAAGGCGACCAGGTGTGGTTCAGCGAGGTGAGCCCGCGCCCGCACGACACTGGCATGGTGACCATGATCACCCAGCACCAGAACGAGTTCGAGCTGCATGCCCGCGCCATCCTGGGCCTGCCGGTGGACACCACGCTGCGCACGCCCGGCGCCAGCGCGGTGATCTATGGCGGCGTGGAAGCCGCCGGCATCTTGTTCGACGGCGTGGACGAGGCGCTGCGTGTGCCGCGCACCGAGCTGCGCCTCTTCGGCAAGCCCGAGAGCTTTGCCAAGCGCCGCATGGGTGTGGCCCTGGCCTACGACGCCGATGTGGAGCAGGCCCGAGCCAACGCCAAGCAGGCCGCCGCGCGGGTCAAGCCGCGCCAAGCGTGAACCTGCCCTCAGGCTCGCTTCGCTCGCTGCATTGAACCTGCTCGCCTTCCTGCGCGAGAACGCGCGCTGGCTGGCGCTGGGCGGGCTGCTGCTGTTCTTCGGCGCCGTCGGCCAGACCTATTTCATCGCGATGTCGGTGGGCGACCTGCGGCGCGAGCTGGGCTGGTCGCACGGCGC
>NZ_CAXFDV010000218.1:0-2014 GCF_964001545.1 uncultured Aquincola sp. | reverse complement strand
TGGGGCAGCCCAGCGCCTGGCTGATCCAGATGGCGGTGGGTTCGTCCAGCGGCTCACCGGCCAGGAACAGCGCGCGCAGCGAGCGCAGGTCGTGCTGCTTCATGGCGGCGGTGTCGAACTTCTTGAGCACCCGCACCGCGGTGGGTGAGCTGAACATGGTGGTGACCTTGAAGCGCTCCACCAGCTGCCACCAGATGGACGCATCGGGCCGCGTGGGCAGGCCTTCGTACAGGATGGTGGTCATGCCGCTGATCAGCGGGCCGTAGACGATGTAGCTGTGGCCCACCACCCAGCCGATGTCGCTGGTGCAGAACAGCGTTTCGCCCGCCCGGCCCTGGAAGATGTCGCGCATGCTGGTGGCCAGCGCCACCGCATAGCCGCCGGTGTCGCGCTGCACGCCCTTGGGCTTGCCGGTGGTGCCGCTGGTGTACAGGGTGTAGCTGGGGTGGGTGGACTCGACCCAGGTGCAAGGCACCTTGGCTTCCAGGTGGCGGGTGCGCTCCTGCGCATAGTCCAGGTCGCGGCCGGCCACCCGCTCGAAGGGCACCAGGCCGCGGTCCACCATCAGCACCTTCTCGGGCCGGTGCGCGGCCAGGCGGATGGCTTCGTCCAGCAGCGGCTTGTACGCGATGGCCTTGCCCGAGCGCGAGCCGCCGTCGGCGCTGACCACCAGCTTGGGCTGCGCATCGTCGATGCGGCTGGCCAGGCTGACGCTGGCAAAGCCTCCGAACACCACCGAGTGGATGGCGCCGATGCGGGTGCAGGCCAGCATCGCGAACACCGCCTCCGGAATCATCGGCATGTAGATCAGCACCCGGTCGCCGGCGGCCACGCCCTGTGCCCGCAGGATGGCGGCCATGCGCTGCACTTCCTGGTGCAGCTCGGCGTAGGTGATCAGCCGTTCCTGGTCGACTTCGGTGGACACCCACACCAGCGCGTTCTGCCCACCGCGGCCGCCCAGGTGCCGGTCCACCGCGTTGTGGCACAGGTTGGTGGTGCCGCCGACGAACCAGTTGGCAAGCGGCGGCCGGCTGTGCTCGCACACCTGGGTGAAGGGCTGCTGCCAGTCGATCAGCCGGGCCTGGTCGGCCCAGAAGCTGTCGCGCTCCAGGATCGAGCGGCGGTGATAGTCGGCATAGGGGCCTGGGGCACCCTCCCGCTGCGCGGGATCCCTCCGGGAGGGAAGAGCGCCGCCTTCGGGCGGCCGTGCGTCGTCGCTCATGCCTGTCTCCTGTCTCGGTTATGTGGTGATTTCAGCCACAGGCGCTGACATGCCACTGACTTGCCGCTCCCCCCACAAGAGGGAGCCTCCGCCCGCGCGGTCGGCCGGCGCAAGCTGTATATAAGCTTTCATCGCATGCGATAAGTCGTTGAAAACCTTGTTTTTTCTCTTGCGGAACGGGTGCAGGCCGGTGTTAAAGTCGCGCCCCGTGACGTCGCCCACCCCCCATTCCGTGCCCTTTCGCCTCGCCAAACTTTGCGCTACCGCATGTTTTTGCGTGGCCACGGCCAGCCAGGCGGCCCCCGACACCAACGCCAACACCACCGCCACGCTGCCCCCGGCAGCCGCGGCAGTGCCCTCGTCCGACCCGGTGACGGCGCTGCTGATCGAGCGCGGTCTGCTGCCCGCTTCCAGCGCCACCATGGTGCAGACGGTGCGGGACAAGACCTCCGACCTGGTGATGTCGGCGATGAACTTCCTGGGCGTGCCCTACCGCCGCGGCGGCAGCAGCGAGCAGGAAGGCTTCGACTGCAGCGGCTTCACCCGCCAGGTGTTCGAGATGAGCATCGGCCGCGTGCTGCCCCGCCGCGCCGACGAGCAGGCCAAGGAACCGGGCCTCTTCCAGGTGGCCCGCACCGAACTCAAGCCCGGCGACCTGGTGTTCTTCAACACCATGCGCCGCACCTTCTCGCACGTGGGCATCTACGTGGGTGAAGGCAAGTTCATCCATGCGCCCCGCCCAGGCGGCGAAGTGCGCATCGAAGACATGGGCGCCAGCTACTGGGCCAAGCG
>NZ_CAXFDV010000217.1:0-6620 GCF_964001545.1 uncultured Aquincola sp. | reverse complement strand
GGGGGGGCTCTCAGCCCCTTGGGGCGGCCCGGCGGGGCTGAGGGGCCCCGCCTGCGCCCGCAGGTGACAAGCAGGTAGACTGCCGGGTTTTTTCCCGACCCGAATGTCTGCTGGCGCGATGGCGCGCGCCCCCCGGCGCGCGGAGATCACCGGGGCTGCTCTGGTGCGGCTGCTGGCGCGGCTGACCGAGGCCGACGTGCCCGAGTCGCGCCTGCAATTCGCGCAGCGCCTGGCGCACTGGGTGGGCTGGGCCGACGCGATTTCGCTCTACGGCGCGCTGGGGCCGGCAGGCGGCCCCGCTGCGCCGGAACCCGCCGCCACACGCCAGCCGGCCAACGATCCCCACGCCGACGCGGAGCAGGTGCGCCAGCAGCTGACGCGCTGGCTGGTCGAGCCCGCTGACGAAGCCCGCGAAGCCCAGGACGCCGAAGGCTATGCGCCCTGGCGCCGCCACTGCAGCAGCCGCCAGAACGGCATGGAACGCGCCATCGCGCCGCTGCGCGAGCGCCTGCGCCGGCAGCTGGCCGCCCGCTCACCCGCCATGGCGCGGCTGGCCGAGGTGGACGCGGTGATGGAACAGGTGCTGGCGCCGCAGGAGCAGCGGCTGCTGGCCACCGTGCCGGGCTGGCTGGGCAAGCACTTCGAGCGCCTGCGCCGCAGCGGGCAGCCCGGCTTCGAGCAGGACCTGCAGGCCGTGCTGCTGGCCGAACTCGAGATCCGATTCCAACCGGTGCAGGGGCTGCTCGAAGCCCTGGCCACCGCGCAGCGACACGCAAGCACATGAACCGACACCTTCCACATGCCGTGTTCGCGGCCGGCCTGGGCGCCATCGCCTGGGTGGCCGCGGGCTATGCCGGCCGCAGCCCGCTGGCGCTGCTGATGATGGCGCTGATCGCCGCCACCTACCTGGCCGGCGCGCTGGAGCTGCGCCGCCACCGCGCCGCCACCGAAGCGCTGCAGGCCGCGCTGGCCGACCCGGCGGCGCCGCAGGCCGACCTGGCGGGCTGGCTGGTCCGCCTGCCCGCGGCGCTGCGCCAGCCGGTGCGGCTGCGCATCGAGGGTGAGCGCAGCGCCCTCCCCGGCCCCGCACTCACCCCCTACCTGACCGGCCTGCTGGTGCTGCTGGGCATGCTGGGCACCTTCCTGGGCATGGTGGTCACGCTCAACGGCACCGGCCTGGCGCTGGACAGCGCCACCGACCTGGCGTCGATCCGCGCCTCGCTGTCGGCGCCGGTCAAGGGCCTGGGGCTGGCCTTCGGCACCTCGGTGGCGGGCATCGCCGCTTCGGCCATGCTGGGGCTGATGTCGGCCTTGCTGCGCCGCCAGCGGCTGCAGGTGCTGCAGCAACTGGACAGCCTGATCGCCGGCCCGCTTCGGGTGCATTCGCAAGCCCACCGCCGTGACGAACAGCTGCGCCTGCTGCAGCAGCAGGCCGAGACGCTGCCGCTGCTGGTGGACCGGCTGCAGGCCTTGATGGCCGGCATCGAGCGCCAGGGCGAGACGCTGGGCGGCCGGCTGGCCGACGAGCAGGCCCGCTTCCATGAACAGGCGGGTCTGGCCTATACCCAGCTGGCCGCGTCGGTGGGCCGCTCTCTGGAGCAGAGCCTGGCCGCCAGCGCCCGCGCCGCCGGCGCCACGCTGCAACCGGTGGTGGAAGCCACCATGGCCGGCATCGCCCGCGAAACGCAGGCCTTGCAGGCCACGCTGGCCGGCGGCCTGGACCGCCAGCTGCAGGCGCTGACCGAGCGTGTGGAAAGCGCCCACACCCGCGTGGCCGACCACTGGCAGCGCGCCCTGGCCGACCACCAGCAGCAACAGGCCGGCCAGGCGCAGCACTGGCAGACGCGGCTGGATGCGCTGGCCGAGCGGCTGGAGCAGCGTTCCGCCGCGATGGTGGACGCGGTAGCCCAGCGGCTGGACCACACCGCCGAATCCGTGGCCAACCGCTGGCAAGCCCTGGCCACTGAGCAGCAGCGGCTGCAGCAGGCCACGGTGGCCGAGCAGCAGCGGGCGCAGGCAGCCAGCGCCGCCGAACAGCAGCGCCTGCACCAGGCCGCTGCGGCCGAGCTGCAGGCGCTGCAGCTCACCACCGCCGAGACGCTGCAGCACCAGCAGCAGCAGGCCACCGCCGCGCTGCAGCAGGCGATGGACGCCGCCGCCAGCGGCTTTGCGCAGCAGGCCGCGGCGCTGCTGCAATCGGTGGAGCGGGTGCATGCCGGCCTGCAGAGCAGCCTGGCCGAGGCCGATGCCCAGCGCCTGGCGGCCTGGACCGGCCAGTTGAACGGCATGGCCGGTACGCTGCAGCAGGCTTTTGAGCAGACCGGCCAGCGCACGCTGGCCGAGATCGGCACGGTGCTGCAGGCGGCGGCCGATGCGCCGCGCGCCGCGGCAGAGGTGATCCACGAGCTGCGCGACAAGCTCAGCGACAGCATGGCCCGCGACAACGCGATGCTGGCCGAACGCGAGCGCGTGCTGCAGACCCTGGGCACGCTGCTGGAATCCGTACAGCACGCCAGCCAGGGCCAGCGCCAGGCCATCGACACGCTGGTGACCTCGTCGGCCGAGCTGCTGGACGGCCTGGGCCAGCGCCTGGCCGCCAGTACCGAAGCGCACGAAGGCCGCATGGCCGAGGTGGCCGCGCAGCTGACCGGCAGCGCGGTGGAAGTGGCCAGCCTGGGCGAAGCCTTCGGCACCGCGGTGCAGCAGTTCAGCCAGACCAGCGAACAGCTCGGCGCGCAGCTGCAGCGCATCGAAACCGCGCTCGGCCAGTCGCTGGCGCGCAGCGACGAGCAGCTGGCCTATTACGTGGCGCAGGCGCGTGAGGTCATCGACCTCAGCATCAGTTCGCAGCAGCAGATCGTGCACGACCTGCAGCAACTGGGCCGCCAGCGCGCACTGGCCGGCAGCGACGCATGAGCCTGGCCTGGGACACCCCTGAAGACGGCGCCGAGGAGGCCGGCGCGCCGGTGTGGGCCGCCTTCGGCGACCTGATGGCCGGGCTGCTGGGCGCCTTCGTGCTGATCCTGGTCTATGTGGTGGGCCAGCAGCTGGACCTGAGCCACCGGCTGCAGGCCGAGGTGGCGCAGCGCCAGGCCGAAACCCAGCGCCGGCAGACGCTGGAACAGGTGCTGGCCGGGCCGCTGGCGGCCGGCCGCGTCTCGCTGGTGGATGGCCGCATCGGCATCAGCGGCAGCCTGTTGTTCGAGTTCAACTCGGCCGAGCTGCAGCCCGAGGGCCGGCGCCTGCTGCGCAGCCTGGCCCGGCCGCTGGCCGCCTACCTGAAGGAACGCGACGAGATGCTGATGGTCAGCGGCTTCACCGACGACCGCGGCGTGCGCGATCGCAGCAAGCATTTCGAGGACAACTGGGAGCTGTCGGCCCAGCGCGCCCTCACCGTCACACGCGCCTTGATCGAAGAAGGTCTGCCGGCGCCCTACGTGTTCGCGGCGGCCTTCGGCGCCCAGCAGTCGGTGGCCAGCAATGCCGATGCCGAGGGCCGGGCGAAAAACCGCCGGGTGGAGATGTCGCCGATGCAGCGCCCCGCCCGCGGCGCGACCCGGCCGGGCCGGGCCGCCTCGGCCGCGGCGCCCGCCCCTGCCACCCCCGCCCCGCGCCGTGACTGAGACCGCCACCGCGCCCCTGGCCGACTGGCTGGCCGAGCGCCGCGCCCAGGGCGCGCAGCGCCACGACCCGGTGCGCTTCCGGCTGATCGAGGCGATGGCGCAGCGGGCGGCCGGCCACCACGGCCTGGCGGCCGAGCGGCTGGCGCAGCGGCTGCAGCAACTGGCGGCGGCCTATGACGACGCGCTGCGCGCTGCAGCGCCCGCTGCTGCGGTGGCGGCGGCCGCACGCCCCGCAGCGCCCGCCCCCACCAGCCCGCTGGGCCAGTTGCTGGCCGCGCTGGCCGCCCATGCGCCCGCCGAGCCGGAACTGCGCACGCTGCGCGACTTCCGCAGCACCTGGTCGCGCCTGAGCGCCGAGCGGCGGCTCAGCCAGTCGCTGGCCGTGGTGCCCGACAACGCGGGGCCGCTGAACTCGCAGCAGCTGGTGCACCGGGCCCTGCGTCTGATGGGCGAGCTCTCGCCCGGCTATCTGGACCACTTCGTGCAACAGGTGGATGCGCTGCTGTGGCTGGACCAGTTGAATGCGGCCGGTGCGGCGCCCCGCAAACCGGCCGCCACCGACCGCCGCCGCGGCAACCATTAGCACGTCGCACAGATATGATGGCCGTCAGCCCACCGATGTCTTGATGGTCGACCTACCGCGTCCCAGCCTCACGCTGCGCTTCATCCGCTGGACAGCGCGCTTCCACGCCCGCCCGCTGCTGGCTTACCCGGTGGCCATCGGGGCGTTCGTGCTGGCGCTCGTCGCGCGCTTCGCCGTCGACCCGATGCTGGGCAACGGCTTTCCGTTCCTCACCTTCTTTCCGGCCATCCTGCTCAGCACCGTGGTGTGCGGGCGCTGGCCCGGCGCGCTGTGCGGACTGCTGTCCATCCTGGCGGCCTGGTACTGGTTCATCGTGCCGCGCCAGAGCTTCGCGCTGGACGGCACCTCGGCGCTGGCCATCGGCTTTTTCTTGCTCATCAGCGTGGTGGACATCGTGGTCATCGACCTGCTGTCGCAGGTGACGCGGCAGCTGGAACAAAGCCAGGAACGCTCGCAGGCGCTGCTGGCGCAACGCACCACGTTGTTCCAGGAGCTGCAGCATCGCGTGGCCAACAACCTCACCCTGGTGGGCAGCGTGCTGGCGGTGCAGGAGCGGCAACTGCGCCACAACCCCGAGGCCACCGCCGCCCTGCGCGAAGCCCGCAGGCGCTTCAACCTCTTCTCGCACATCCACCGCCGCCTGCACGACCCGGCCGCCGCCGACCAGCCGCTGGCCGAGCGGCTGCGCGAGATGTGCAACGACATCCTGCAGGCGGCCGAAGCCGACCAGGTGCAATGCCAGGTCCAGGCAGCCGACCTGGTGTTCGACATCGACCGCACCACGGTGCTGTCGATGATCGTGCTGGAAGTCATCAGCAACGCGCTCAAGCACGCCTTCGAGCCGGGCGCGGCCGGCCGCATCGTGGTGAACCTGCAGCCGCTGGATGCACAGCAGCTGGAGCTGGCCATCACCGACAACGGCCGCGGCATGCCCGAGGGCTACGACAGCCACCGCAGCGAGCGGCTGGGCATGAAGATCCTGTCGGGCTTCGCCTCGTCGCTGCGCGGCACGGTGGAGTTGCGGCCCGGGCCGCAAGGGACCGGGACTTGCGTGCGGGTGGTGTTCCCAGCCTAGAACTCATCCGCTGCCGTCGCCATCGGCCAGGTTCGCCCGCACCCGCTGCAGCAGCGCCAGCAGCTGCTGGCGCTCGGCGTCGCTCAGGCCTTCCAGGCTTTGCCGGGCGACGGTGCTCAGTGCGCGCTGGTTGTCGCGCTGCAGCTGGCGGCCTGCCTCGCTCAGGTGCAGCCGGATCTTGCGGCGGTCGGTCTCGTCCACCTGCGCCTGCAGCAGCCCGCGCTCCTTCAGGCCGGTGACCAGCCGCGCGATCTGCGCCTTGTCGCGGCCCGAATGCGTGGCCAGATCGCCGGCCATTGCGCCCGGGTGGCGGGCGAAAAAGCCCAGCACCTTGTCTTCGAGGTGGGTGATGTCGTGGGCGCTTTCGCGCAGCAACCGGTATTGCCGGCCCCGGTACAGGTGCATCAGCGCATGGATCGCGTCGAAGACCTCATCAGCGGCGGCATGGTTGACATTGTCAACTTTAGGTCTCATGATGGATGACATTGTCACCTATCTGATCCACCATGACCACCGACACCCCCACCCTGCCCACCCGCCGCGTGCAACGTGTGCGCCATGAACTGCGCCGCCGCGAGCTGACGGTGCTGCGCACCGAGCCGCTGGGCCCCGGCTTCGTCGCCATCACCTTGGGTGGCGAGGCGCTGGCCGACTTCGTCTCGCTGGGCTTCGACGACCACGTCAAGTTCATCCTGCCCGGCGACACGCCCGACGCCGAGCCGGTGCGCCGCGACTACACGCCGCGCCGCTTCGATGCGGCGCGCCGCGAGCTGACCATCGAATTTGCGCTGCACGGCCACGGCGCCGCCAGCGACTGGGCCCGCCAGGCCCGCCCGGGCGATGCCGCCACCATCGGCGGCCCGCGTGGCTCGATGGTGGTGCCGACCGACTACGACTGGCACCTGCTGGTGGGCGACGCCACCGCCCTGCCCGCGGTGCACCGCCGCTTGGAGGAACTGCCGGCCGGCACCCGCGCCATCGTGCGCCTGCTGGTGGCCGAAGCCGACCGCCGCCCGCTGACCAGCGCCGCCACGCTGGACCTGCAATGGCTGGACACGCCCGAGCTGCTGCTGCAGGCCCTGCAAGCCCAACCCTTGCCCGCGGGCGAAGGCTTTGCCTGGGCCGCCGGCGAAGCCGCCACGATGGCCCAGGTGCGCGACCTGCTGCTCGGCGAGCGCGGACATCCGAAGGAGGCCGCCCGCATCTCGGCCTACTGGCGGGCAGGCAGCTCGAGCTTCCACGAAGACCTGTGAAGCGCCGCCGGGGCTTCAGCCAGGGTTCAACAAGCCAGATGCTTCGATGCGGGTGGCCGCAAACAGCAGCAGCTCGGCATGCATGC
>NZ_CAXFDV010000216.1:0-17808 GCF_964001545.1 uncultured Aquincola sp. | reverse complement strand
CCATCAGCAGCAGCATGCCGCCGCAAAAGACGATGAAGGCCAGGCCTTCGGGGCTCATGTCGCTCATGCTCATCTACTCCACATCACCGGCATGGCCCAGGTCCAGCGGCCGGCCGCGCAGCAGCTCCAGCAGCGCCATCACGCCGATGGCCACCGCGCACAGCAGCGCCGGCAGCGGCAGCAGCATCACCGGGTACTCCAGCACCACGCTGCGGCTGCTCATGCCCACCACCACCTGCTGCCACGCGCCCCAGCCCAGCATCACGCAGGCCGCGATCACCAGCAGGCGGATCAGCACCGTCATCAGCTTGAGCAGCGCTGGCTTGTGCTGCAGCATGCCCACCAGGCTGGTGAAGGCCATGTGCTCACCGGCCGGGTAGGCCGCGGTGGCGCCGATGAACACCATCCACACGAACAGCAGGCGCGAGAGTTCTTCACTGGCATTGATGCCACTGCCAAAGCCGTAGCGCAGCACCACGTTGATGAACACGGCCAGGGCCATGATGCCCAGGCACAGCGCCATCGCGTTCTCGATGCCGCGCTGCAGCGGGCCGGCGCGGGGCGTTTCGTGCGCGGGCTCGGCCATCTTCTCGGGAATCGTCATGCCGGAATCTCCTGGTCGCGCAGCCACTGGCTGCAGCGCTGCTGCAATTGCGGAATGGGCAGCAGCGCGTCCAGCGGCAGCACGCCGGGCTCGCCCACGGGCGACTCCAGCGTGGCGAACTGGCTGTCCACCAGGCTGGCGGAAAAGAAGTGCGAGCCGGCGCGCCCGGCCACCCGGGCCAGCGATTCGGCGCGGCCGATCTCCAGGAAGGCAAACCGCAGGCCGGGCGCGGCGGCGCGCAGCTGGTCGCGGTAGCGGCGCTTGAGGGCCGAGCAGGTGAGCACCATCGGCCCGCCGGGCTGCTGCAGCAGCGTGCCCAGCGTGGCCAGCCAGCCCTGGCGGTCTTCGTCGGTCAGTGCAATGCCGCGGCTCATCTTGTCGCGGCTTTGCGGGCTGTGAAAGTCGTCGCCTTCCACCAGGCGCACGCCTTCGGCCTGCGCCAGCGCGGCGGCCAGGCTGGACTTGCCGCAACCGGCCACGCCCATCACCACGATCGAATGCTGCATGTTGTGCTGTTCCAGGGGCCACGGACCGCGCTTGGATAGCGCTGTCCGATTGGCTTCATAAAAAGGCGTTGGCGCGGGAAGGCGCAAACGCCTGGATTCTTGTGCGTTGCATCAGGGTGAGCCCTGAGGCGCAACGGCATTGGACAGCGCTATCCTACGCACTCGATGACCAAGCTGCCCACCGTGTTTTCCCTGATCCGGCCATGAATCCACCCCGTTCCAGGGCCACCGGCCGCGTGACGCTGGCCGATGTGGCGCAGGCCGCCGGCGTCAGCCCCATCACCGTCTCGCGCGCCTTGCGCGGCGAGCGCGCCGTGGCGCCCGACCTGGTGGCGCGGGTGCAGGCCGCGGTGCAAAAGCTGGGCTATGTGCCCGACCCGGCGGCGCGTGCCTTGGCCTCGCGCCACAGCACGCATGTGGCGGTGCTGATTCCGCTGCTCACCAATGCCTTGTTCGTCGACCTGCTCGAAGCGGTGCAGCTGCACCTGCGCCGCGCCGGCTACCAGATGCTGATCGGCATCACCCACTACGACCCCGCCGAAGAAGAGCAGCTGCTGCGTGAGCAACTGGTGCATCGGCCGGCGGGCCTCATCGTCACCGGCTTTGACCGCCATGAACGCACCCGCGCCTTGATCGAGCAAAGCGGCGTGCCCTGCGTGCATGTGATGGAAACGTCGGACGTGCCCGGCCAGTACAGCGTGGGCCTGTCGCAGGCCGAAGCGGGCGCCGCACTCACGCGCCACCTGCTGGAGCGCGGCCGTCAGCGCATCGCCTTTGCCGCGGCGCAGCTCGACCCGCGCGTGATGCAGCGGCTGGAAGGCTGGCGCCGCGAACTGCAGGCCGCCGGCCTGTACGACGCACGGCTGGAATGGCTGAACCCCGAGCCTTCGTCGCTGGCGCTGGGCAGCCGCATGTTCGAGCAGATCATCGCGCACAAGCCGGGCGTCGATGCCATCTTCTTCTGCAACGACGACCTGGCCCAGGGCGCCCTGCTGGCCGCCGCGCGCCACCGCGTCGCGGTGCCCCGGCGCGTGGCCATCGCCGGCTTCAACGACCTCACCGGCAGCGACCTGACCAACCCGCCGCTGACCACCGTGCGCACCCCGCGCGCCCAGATCGGCACCGTGGCCACCCAGATGCTGCTGCGCCTGATGCGCGGCGAAGCCGTCACGCCCACGTCGGTCGACCTGGGCTTCGAGCTGGTGGTGCGCGGCAGCACCTGAGCTTGCCGGCCGCAGGCATCGCGCCACCTTTGCTACATTGAGTTGCAACAACCGGGAGGAAGTTGCATGACCGCGCTGACGGCCCAGTCCTTTGCGCAAGCCTGTCGCGACGGAGGGCGCCACATCGAGCACTGGCTGCGTGCGGTCGACCGGGACCACGGCGCCCGCTTCTACCGGGAAGCCGCTGCCGCGCTGCGCAGCTGGCAGGCCGCCGAAGACGTGGTGCAGGAAGCCATGGTCAAGGTCTGGCTGCGCTGCGCCACGTTCGAAGGCCGGGGCGATCCGCTGGCCTGGATCCACCAGATCGTGCGCAACACCTTGCTGGACGCATTGCGCCAGCACCGGCCCGCGCAGGAGCAGGCCCTGCCCACGGACGAAGCGGCGCTGACCGCGCTGCAGGCCGAGCTGGACCAGGCGCTGCAGCAGCCCGGCGCCACGCCGGAACAGCAGGTCAGCGAGCAGCAACGTGAAGCCGTGTTCCGCGCCTGCTTCGCGGCCTTTGCAAGGGCCCACCCCGAGCACGCCACCGTGCTGCGCTGGGTGGTGGAAGATGGGCTGGACAACACGCAGATCCAGGCCCTGCTGGAGCGCACGCCGGGCGCCACGCGCGAGTTCATCTCGCAGTGCCGCAAGAAGGCGCGGCCCTATTTCGCGGCCTGGTATCAACTGGTGGGCATGCCATGACAACCGACGACGACCAAACCTGGCTGGACCTGCTCGCGGGGCGCGCCGTGCCCGGGGCCGACCCGCAGCTGGCTCGCGAGGCCGCCGCGCTGCGCGACGGCATGCAGCGCTACCGGCTGGCCGTGCCGACCGCGGGTGCGCGCGCGGCCGACGAGCGGCTGCAGCGCCTGCTGACCCGCGCGCGTGAAGCCGGCGTGCTGCCGGCGCCCGACGCGGACGCGGACCCACGGCCGGCCGCATCGTCGGCACCGAAGGCCGCCCCACGCCCGCCCGCGCGCGGGGCTGCGCTTGCGCAGCCCCGGCGTTGGCCCGCGGTGGTGCTGGGCCTGGGCCTGGCGCTGGGCGGCATGGCCTGGTGGGGCCTGCAGCCGGCACCTTCTTCTTCGCCGCCGCCCTACGTGCTGCGCGGCGACGGCGTGTTGCAGCGCATGAGCGCCGACGCCGCAGCCGCGCGCACGGAGCGCGATGCCTTGCTGCGCCAGCTGCGTGCGCTGGGCTTCGAGGCGGATGCGTATGAGCAGCTCGGCCGCCCCGGCATCGACCTGGAGCTGGCGCAGCCGCTGACCGCCGCGCAGCAGGCGGCGCTGGCCGACCTGGGCATTGCGCCGGGCACCGGTCCGCAGCTGCGCATCGAGTTTGCGCCCCGGCAACCGTGAGGCGCTGGCTGGGCCTGCTGGCCTTGGGGCAGGCGCTGTCTGCCGGCGCGGCCGAACCCGCCGCATTGGACGCTGCCGTGGCCATCCACTGCGCGGCCTACACCCAGCCCTGGCCTGCCGAGCAGCCGCTGCAACTTTTGAACGAGCGGCTGCGCGCGGCCCAGGTCAAGGCCGACCCGTTTGCCCTCGAAGGCGCCTGCCAGGGCCTGCGCCGCGTGCTGGCCGACCGTCCGGGCGACGGGCTGGCCCGGCTGCGCTACCAGTCCGACGTGGCGGCGGCCTTGTTCTGGCTCGGCCGCGCCCCGCAAGCCACGCCGCTGTTCGAAGCGCTGGTCGCGGCCTACCAGGCGGCCGGCCGGCGCACGCTGGCAGCCCAGAGCGCCGCGATGCTGGCGTTTGTGTACCTGCAGCGTGGCGAGAACACGACCGCGCTGCAATGGTCGACCCAGGCCTTCGAAGACGCGGCCCAGCCCGACCCGGAGGTGGTCGAGAGCGACCGCCTCAACCTGCGCATCAACCATGTGGTGATGCTGTCCAGCGCCCGTCGCTTTCCCGAGGCCGAGCGGGCCATCGACGAGCTCTTCGACGAAGTGGACCGGCTGGGCGGCAGCGCGCTGCAGCGGGCCACGCTGCACAGCCACCAGGCGGTGCTCAAGCGTCGGCAAGGTCAGCAGCAGGCCTCGCTCGCGGCGGTGGATGCCGAGATTGCACTGCGTCGGGAGATCTGGCCGCAGGAGCCCTTTGGCCTTGTGGTGGCGCTCAGCAACCGCGGCGTGGCGCTGCAGAGCCTGGCCCGCTGGCAAGAGAGCGAAGAGGCGCTGCGCGAAGGCGTGGCCACGGCCGACCGCTCGCAGGGGCTGGCGCCCGACCTCTCCGGGCACGCCGTGTCGGTGCGTGAGCAGTTGTCCAGCCTGCTGCTGGCGCGCGGCGACCCGGCCGGTGCGGCCGAAGTGGCGCGGCATGCCGTGGCCTTGATGGCCGAGCGGCCCGAACGTGATGCGGCCCGCGGCGCCCGCCCCTGGCGCCGGCTGGGCGAGGCGCAGCTGGCCCAGGGCGCGCTGGCCGAGGGCTTGGCCAGCCTGCAGCAGGCCTTGCAGCGCCTGGGTCCGGGCCGGACCGACGGCGACACCTTGCCCTTGACGCGCCTGAGCGTTGCCCGCGCCCTGCTGGAAGTGGGTGACACCCAGGGCGCCGCCGAACAGCTGCAGCTGCTCGATGCCGATGCCCGGCCGCCGACACCCGACGAAACCGCCTTTCGCCACAGCCTGGAGGCCGCGCTGCAGCTGCGCGAGGGCGGCGCCAGTGGCGTGGACCAGGCGCTGCGCCACTGGGCCGCGGCCGACGAGGCACTGGCCACGGGCCTGCCGCCGGGCCATCCGCAGCGGCAGGTGCTGGCCGCGCTGCGCTGCGAGTGGGACGACGCCGCCTGCGTGGCCACCGACGCCGCCCACCTCAACCCCGAGTCCGAAGCCGTGCTGCGCCTGGCCCAGGCCCGCAAGGCCTTGCGGGCCGGCGGCGCGGCCGGCGCGGAGCGAGCGGCCCAGGCCGCGCAGGACGCCTTGCTGGCCGCCACCACCGCCGCCCAGCCCCGGCTGCAGTGGCAGGCGCTCGATTTGCTGGCCCAGGCGCAGCAGCAGCGCGGTCATCGGGCCCAGGCCATCCTGCTGGGCAAGCTGGCCATCGCGCTGCTGCAGGGCCAGCGTGAGGCGCTGCTGCCGCTGGGCCGCCAGGCCGATGCCCGCTACCTGGCCGACAAGCTGCCGCTGTACCGCCGCGTGGCCGATGCGCTGCTGCAGGCCGGCCGGCTGCCCGAGGCGCGGCAGGTGCTGGACCTGCTCAAGGCCCAGGAGCAGTTCGACTTCGGCCTGCGGGCGGCCAGCCCGGCCGCCACTGTGGAGCTGGATTTCACCGCTGCCGAGCAGACGGCACGCCGCGAGTTCGATGCCTGGTTGCTGGCGGAATCGGGCGCGGAACTGCAGCGCCTGCGGCAGCTGGAGTCGGCAGGGCGCCTCTCGGCCGCCGAGCGTGAACGGCTGCAGTCGCTGGCCCAGGCCGACCGCGACCGCCAGGCCACGCGCCGGGCCGGATTGGATGCGGCCCTGGCCCGCCTGCAGGCCGTGCCCGCCCAGCCCTCGGCACGCCGGGCGCTGACACGGCCCGCGACGGGGGTGCTGCAGGTCTACACCCTGGCCGGCGACGAGGCGCTGAGCCTGCTCTTCGTGCATGCCCGCGGCGCCTACACGCAGCGGCTGCCATGGCGGCTGGCGGCGCTCGGTCCGGCCATCGCCCGCTGGCGCGATGCGCTGGAGCAAGGCACGCTGCCCGCCGCCGAAGCCCGGGCCTTGCAGGCCGCACTCGGTGGCGCGCTGGCCCAGGCGGCGCAGCAGGCCCGTGCGCAGCGCATCGTGCTGGTGCTGGACGGTCCCTTGCGCTACCTGCCGCCGGCGCTGCTGGCCGACCGCGGTGAGTCGGCACGGGGCCCGGGCCCCGAGCTGGTGGTGCAGGCGCCAGGGCCGGCACCGCGGGCAGCGGCTGCCCCTGCGGCAGGGGCGCTGCGGGCCAGTGCCTTCGGCGTCACGCGCGCGCTGCAAGGCCTGCCCGCGCTGCCGGGCGTGGCGGATGAACTCTGCGGCATCGTGCAGGGCAGCGTGGCCGGGCTCGAAGACCCGGCCAGCGCCTGCGGCGGCACCGGCACCGGCCCCTGGCCCGGCGAAGGCCACCTCAACGAAGCCTTCACCGAAGCCCGGCTGGTGGGCCTGGCCCGGCAGCAGCCCGAGCAGCTGCTGCACCTGGGCACGCACTTCGTGCTGCGGCCGGGCAATGTCTCGCGCAGCTGGCTGCTGCTGGGCGATGGCGCCCGTCTGCACCTGGACCGCCTGCGCCAGCTGGCGCTGGGCCAGCCGCGCCTGGTCACCTTGTCGGCCTGCGAAACCGCGGTCGGCGTGCAGGCCGACGGTCGCGAGGTGGACGGCCTGGCCACTGCCTTGATCGACGGCGGTGCGCAGGAAGTGGTGGCCAGCCTCTGGCGGGTGGAAGACGCGGGCACCGCGCGCTTCATGCGCCGGTTTTATGCGGCGCTGGCCGCACACCGGGGCCAGGCGGCCGCGGCGCTACGGCAAGCCCAGCGCGAGGCGCAACGCGCGGGTGAGCCGGCGCGCATCTGGGCCGCCTTCGTGCTGCTGCGCCGCGCCGACGCCTGAGCAGGGGCCACTACGGGGCTGGCCGATGCGCCGGCCCTGACAACGCGGTGCGGCCTGCGTCTATGCCGGGAGTGGTTTCAACCTTCCCGCGACATGACCCCCATGCCCCGCCCCCTGCTGCTGCCCGAGCCGTTTGGACTGCCGGCCACCGCCCAACTGCGCCTCAGCCCCTTGCAAAGCCTGCTGGGCTGGACGCTGACGGCGCAACGCATCGTGCGGGCCAACCCCGAGTGTCTGTACGTGGCCGAGCGAAGGCTGCATCTGCTGCCGGCTTCCACTCCGCTGCAGGAGGCGCTGCGCTGGGTGTGCGCCCCGCGCAGCTTCGAGCCGCGCGAAACCACCCTGGCGCTGCCGCGCACCGGCGCTTCGCCCTTGACGCTGCGCATCTCGCGCCACCACGGCGCGCCTGCCGAGCCGGTGCAGGCCGTGGTGTGGCTGGCCGACCCGGCGCTGGTGGTGCTGGACGAAGCCGCATTGCGGGGGGCCTTCGCCTTCACCCCGGCCGAGGCCCGCGTGGCGGTGGCGCTGGCCAACGGCCTGTCGGCCGCCGAGATGGCGGCTGCGTGGGCGCTGCAGGTCAACACCGTGCAGATGCACATCAAGCGCCTGCTGGCCAAGACGCGTACCGCCCGCCAGGCCGAGCTGGTGGCGCTGCTGTGGCGCAGCGCCGTGCACCGGCTGCCGTCCCCCGCGAACGCGGGGGACGGCAAGGCCTGCCTCGATACCTGAACGGGTAACGACAGCCCGTGCAGGGGCGCAACAAACTGAAACGAAGGCGGGCCTGTGATGGCCGGCCCACACCACCCACCTCGGAGAGAGAACCTATGCGCACAGCCCCCGTCCTGTCCCCCGCCTTCCGTTCCCCCCTGCGCGCCCGCGTGCGCCGCAGCGCGGTCGGCCTGGCCGTGCTCCACCTGATGGCCCTGGCCCTGACCCCGCCGGTGCAGGCGATGGATGCCTACTGGGCCGGTGGCGAAGGCGCGTGGACCGACAGCGCCGCCTGGGTCGACGGCCTGGTGCCCGACTACGCCGACCGGGCGTTCATCGACGCCCTGGCCGACCCGGCCGCCATGTCCACCGTGTGGGTGGACGGCAGCGTCGCAGCCTCGCAGGTGTTCATCGGCGCGGGTGATGCGCTGAGGATTCGCCAAGGCAGCCTGACCCTGCATGGCGGCCTGGTGAGCAGCCAGGGCGTGCTGAGGCTGCAGGGCTCGCCCGCCACAGGTGCCGCATCGCTCAACCTGGCCGCCAACACCACGCTGGCGGGTGGCGGCAGCACGGTACTGACGCACCAGGACTACAGCTACGTCTACGGCAACGGCCATACGCTGACGGTCGGTGCCGGCCACACGCTGCGTGGTGCGGGCTATCTGGGTGCGGACGGCAACCTTAACGTCGTCAACAAAGGGTCGGTCATTGCCGAGGGCGCTGTGCTGCGCTTGCTGCTGGGCGAAGGCCGCAGCTTCAACAACGTCGCGGGCACGGTCACCGTGGCCGATGGCGCCGTGCTGAGCCTGGACAGCGGCAGCTTCAACGGCGGCACGATCACCGGTCAGGCCAACGCGCAATTGACCGGCGGCGGCATCTACCGGGACACCCAGCTGGCAGGGCAGCTGCAGGTGGCGGCAGGCACCAACCTGCGGCTGGCCGGCACCATCGCCAACACCGGCACGCTGACGGTGCAAGGCTCACCGTCCACCGGCAGCGCCGCGGTGAGCCTGGCCGCCGACACCACGCTGGCCGGCAGCGGCAGCACGGTGCTCACGCACCAGGACTACAGCTACGTCTACGGCAATGGCCACACACTGACCATCGGTCAGGGCCACACACTGCGTGGTGCGGGCTATCTGGGTGCGGACGGCAACCTCGACATCGTCAACCAGGGCAGCCTGGTGGCGGAGGGCGGACGCCTGTCCGCCTACCTGGGCAGCAGCCAGACGCTGGACAACACCGCAGGCGCCATCACCGTGGCCCAGGACGGCCGGTTCAACCTGGAAAACGGCAGGCTGATCGGCGGGGTGGTTCACGGCCAGGCCGGTGCCCAGCTGTCGGGCAGCGGTACCTACGAGAACACCCGGCTGACCGGCAGCCTGCAGGCGGCTGGCAACCTCACGCTCAAGGACAGCTTGCTGCAAGGGCCCTTGCAGGTGCTGGCAGGCAGCAGCCTTGGTCTGGCCGGCACCCTCACCAACACCGGCACGTTGACGGTGCAAGGCTCGCCGTACAGCGGCGCTGCCTCGCTGAGCCTGGCCGCCGACACCACGATGGCCGGCAGCGGCAGCACGGTGCTCACGCACCAGGACTACAGCTACGTCTACGGCAACGGCCACACGCTGACGATCGGCGCCGGCCACACGCTGCGCGGTGTGGGCTACCTGGGCGCGGACGGCAACCTGAACGTGGTGAACCAGGGTGCGGTCGTCGCCGAAGGTGGCGTGCTGCGTCTGTTGCTCGGCGAAGGCCGCAGCTTCAACAACATCGCGGGCACGGTCAGCGTGGCCGATGGCGCCACGCTGAGCCTGGACAGTGGCAGCCTCTCGGGCGGCACGATCACCGGCCAGGGACAGGCGCAGCTGACCGGCGGCGGGCTCTACCAGGACATGCAGCTGGCGGGTCGGCTGCGGGTGGCGGCGGGCACCAGCCTCAGGCTCGCGGGCACCCTCACCAACACCGGCACGCTGACGGTCGAAGGCTCGCCTTACACCGGCGGCGCCAACCTCAACCTGGCCGCCGACACCACGCTGGCAGGCAGCGGCAACACGGTGCTGACGCACCAGGACTACAGCTACGTCTACGGCAACGGACATATGCTGACCATCGCTGCAGGCCATACGCTGCGCGGTGCGGGTTACCTCGGGGCGGACGGCAACATCAACGTCGTCAACCAGGGCAGCCTGTTGGTGGAGGGCGGGCGGCTGTCCGTGTACCCGGGCAGCGACCGGACGGTGGACAACAGCACCGGCACCGTCACGGTGGCCAGCGACGGCGTGTTCAGCCTGGAAAACGGCCGGCTCATCGGCGGGTTGGTCCACGGCCAGGGCGGCGCGCAGCTGGCCGGGGCTGGCACCTACGACACCACCCGGCTGACCGGCAGCTTCCGCACCGCATCGAACCTCAATCTCAAGGACAGCCGGCTGGAGGGCCAGCTGCAGGTGCTGAGTGGCGGCTCCATCGGCCTGGCCGGCACGCTCACCAACACCGGTACGCTGACGGTGCAAGGCTCGCCGTTCACTGGCGGGGCCTACATGGCCCTGGCCGCAGACACCACCCTGGCCGGCAGCGGCAACACGGTGCTGATGCACCAGGACTACAGCTACATCTACGGCAACGGCCACACGCTGACCATCGGCCAAGGCCACACGCTGCGCGGCGCGGGCTCCATCGGCGCGGACGGCAACCTCCACATTGTCAACCAAGGCAGCGTGGTGGCCGAGGGTGGGCGCCTGACCGTGCAGATGCAGGCGGGCCAAAGATTCGACAACACCGCCGGTGTCATCCGCGTGGACGAGACCGGCCAGATCCTGCTGTATGGCGATCTGCTGCTGGGCGATGCCTCGCAGCTGGTGTTCGACGTGGCAGGCGTCAGCGGGCAGGCGGCCTGGGGCGGGCTGTCCTGGTACGCGCCGGCCACGTTCGACGGCACGCTGCGGCTGAACTTCGAGGGCTACACGCCGACGGTGGGCCAGCAGTTCAGCCTGATCCAGTACAGCGGCAGCTACAGCGGCGCTTTCGATGCGGCACTGGCCAACGGCTACACGCTGAGCCTGAGCTACGCCGACAACCTGGTGGTGGCCACGGTCACCGGCGTGTCGCCGGTGCCGGAGCCTGGCACCTGGGCGCTGTGGCTGGCCGGTGCCGCGGCGCTGGGCGCCGTCGTGCGCCGCCGCTCGCGTCAACACCGGGCCTGACCCTGGTGCGCCCAGCCGCTAACGCGGCTGGGGCGGCTTGGGCATCACCACCGCCCGAAACGCCTGCCGGGCCGGCGGCAGCTTCTTGCAGGGCGTGCCGGCCACGTCCAGGCCGCCGTCGTCGCTCAAGAACTGCAACTCGCCGCTGCCGGGCCAGGCGAACAAGGCCTCGGGCTGCAGGCCGGTGAAGGCGGCGCTGTCTTGCAGCTGTGGCGCGCCGCCCGCGCGGCCGCTCCAGCGGTAGAGCGAAAAGCTCCCGAGGTCGGCGGTGGGGCCGGCCACGATCCAGTAGGCGCCGCCGATGCGCTCGATGCTGCGCACGCCGCGGTTGCGCAGCGGCAGCAACACCGGCTCGCCGAACTGGGCGGTGCGGCCATGCTCCACCACCTCGGCCGGATTGAGCAGTGGCACCACCAGCGCCCGCCCGTTCGGAATGGGGTTGCGAAAGCCGATCAGCAGCGCGCCTTCGGGCGTTGCGGCCAGGCCTTCGATGTTCAGGCCGCCAGGGGCTTCGGGCGCCAGCTGCGCCGCCTGATCCAGCTTCAGGTGCTGCAGCGTCGGCGCGGCCAGCAGGTCGTCCAGCAGCCTCGTATAAGCGGCGCCGGCCGGCTGCAGCAAGCCGTCTTCGGCGTCGGTGGCAAAAAGGCGCAGCCGCTCTTCACGCCGCTTGCCGCTGCTGTTGCGCCCGTGCGAGCTGATCCAGTAGAGCCGGCTGCCGATGCGGGCAGCGCCTTCGATGTCGGCTTCGCGCCGGCCGGTGCCCAGGACGCCGTCGAGCGACAGCTGGCCGATGGGCTCGGGCTCGCCGCGGGTGTAAAGGCGCAGCACGTTGTCTTCGTCGCTGGCCACCACGAAGTGCTGCGCATCGGTGGCTTCGGCGGCCGAGGCGTCGCACAGGCCGCGGTAGGTCTCGATGGTCGCGGCATGGCTGCCAGTGCCGGTGACAAGGCCGGTCAGCAGCAGGGCGGCAGGCCAGAGCGCATGCAAGCCGCGCATCACAGGTCGGTGCGCAGCCGCCAGATTTCAGGAAACAGCACCACGTCCAGCATCTTGCGCAGGTAGCTCACGCCGCCGGTGCCGCCGGTGCCGCGCTTGAAGCCGATCACGCGTTCCACGGTGGTGACGTGGCGGAAGCGCCAGAGCCGGAACGCGTCTTCGATGTCGGTGAGCTTTTCGCCCAGCTGGTACAGGTCCCAGTGCTGGTCGGGGTGGCGGTACACCTCCAGCCAGGCGGCTTCCACCTCGTCGCTTTGTTCGTAGGGCAGAGTCCAGTCGCGGTTCAGGTGGCTGGCCGGCACCGGCAGCCCGCGGCGGGCCAGCAGGCGCAGCGCCTCGTCGTACAGCGAAGGGGCGCGCCAGGCCTTGTCCACCATCGCCAGCAGGTCGGGGCGGTGCTGGTGGGGCTTGAGCATGGCCGGGTTCTTGTTGCCCAGCATGAACTCGATGCAGCGGTACTGCGCACTTTGAAAGCCGCTGCTCTTGGCCAGGTAAGGCCGCATCGCGGTGTACTCGGGCGGCGTCATCGTCGACAGCACGGTCCACGCGCCCACCAGCTGTTCCATGATGCGGCCGACCCGCGCCAGCATCTTGAAGGCCGGGGCCATGCGCTCTTCGGCCACTGCCTGCACCGCGGCGGTCAGCTCATGCAGCATCAGCTTCATCCACAGCTCGCTGGTCTGGTGCTGCACGATGAACAGCATCTCGTCATGCGCGGGCGACAGCGGATGCTGGGCACTGAGGATCTGGTCCAGGTGCAGGTAGTCGCCGTAGCTCATGTCCTGACTGAAGTCGAGCTGGGCGCCTTCTTCCTGGACGATGCGTTCGGTGGGGGCAGGGGTGGCGCTGGCGGTCATGGGCTGTACCGATGAAGGCAGGTGCTGCGGTGGTGCAGGTTTCAGGCCACCGCGCCCAGGCGCTCGGCCACCCAGTTGCACAGCGGGCTGTCGGGGTCTTCAAAGCCGTGGATGGCCGAGAAATGGTGCTTGCCCACCTGCGGCAGCAGCTCGGCGGTGTTGCCCGCGGCCTGCCAGGCGGCGTGATAGCTCATGGCCTGGCGCTCGAACTCGGGCGGCTCGTCGGCGCCCCAGGTGATGAGGGCCGGCGTGGCGCAGGGCCGCGCGCTGAAGGCGGGCGAGTTGCGGCGGATGATGCCGTCGTCCAGCTGGATCATCGGCTGCAGGTAGCTGTAGCGCAGCGGCTCCAGCTCATACAGGCCGCTGACCAGCACCGCCGCGCGGAAGGGGTCGGCGGGCAGGCCGTAGTCTTCCTGCCAGCGGGTTTGCAGGGCCATCGCGGTGAGGTGGCCGCCGGCCGAATGGCCGCCGATGGCCACGCGCCGCGGGTCGCCGCCATGCTGGCCGATGTGGCGCAGCACCCAGGCCAGCGCGGCGCGCGTCTGGCGCACGATCTCGTCGATGGTCACGTGCGGGCACAACGCGTAGTTGGTGGCCACGGTGGTGATGCCGCGCTGGCGCAGGCCCAGCGCCACGCAGCTGAATTCCTTGGCCGACAGGCTGCGCCAGTAGCCGCCGTGGATGAACACGAACACCGGCGCATCGGGCCGCTCGGCCGGAAAGATGTCCAGCGTTTCGGCCAGCGTGGGGCCGAAGGGCACGTCCAGCGTGCAGGGCAGGCTGCTGCGGGCCAGCGCGCTGCGCTCCACGTAATGCCGGGCTTCGGCGGCGGCATCGGCCACCGCGGCCGATGCGTTGTACTGCGCGTCGATCTCGGCTTGCGTGGTGAAGCCGCGGAACAGGGGACGGGGCATGGTCATCGGGCTGAGGTCCTGGCAATGCCCTGGGCAGGGCGCCGGGATTGTAGGAGCCCGATGCGGTGCTCAAGGCGTCAGCGCCACCTTCAACACGCCGTCGCGCTGGTGGGCAAACAGCTCGTAAGCGGCCTCCACGTCGTCCAGCTTGTAGCGGTGCGTCACCAGCGCGCCCAGGTCGGCGCGGCCGGACTCGATGGCCGACATCAACCGGCGCATGCGCTCCTTGCCACCGGGGCACAGCGTGGTCACGATCTTGTGGTCGCCCAGGCCGGCCGCGAACGCACCCAGCGGAATCTTCAGGTCGGTGGCATACACACCCAGGCTGGACAGCGTGCCGCCCGGCCGCAGCACACGCAGCGCGGCCTCGAAGGTGGCCTGCGTGCCCAGCGCCTCGATCGACGCGTCCACGCCGCGGCCGCCGGTGATCTTCAAAATCTCGTCGACCACGTCCACTTTGCTGGCGTCCACCACCACGTCGGCGCCCAGGCGGCGCGCCATCTCCAGCCGCGCGGGCACCTTGTCCACGCCGATCACCAGCGTGGCGCCGCTGAGCTTGGCGCCCAGCGTGGCGCAAAGGCCGATGGGCCCCTGCGCGAACACCGCCACCGCATCGCCGATGCGGATGCCGGCGCTCTCCGCGCCCGAAAAGCCGGTGGACATGATGTCGGGGCACATCAGCACCTGTTCGTCGGTCAGGCCATCGGGCACCGGTGCCAGGTTCACCATGGCGTCGGGCACCAGCAGGTATTCGGCCTGCGCGCCGTCGATGGTGTTGCCGAAGCGCCAGCCGCCCAGCGGCTTCCAGCCGTGGCGCGTGCCGGCGCCGTCTTGGGCGCCGCAGCCGCACAGGCAGGCGTTGCTCCAGCCGCTGGGCGTGATGGCGCCGGCGATCACGCGCTGGCCTTCGGCATAGCCGCGCACCGCGCTGCCCTGCTTCTCGATCACGCCCACCGGTTCGTGACCGATGGTCAGGCCGCGCTCCACCGGGTATTCGCCCTTGAGGATGTGCACGTCGGTGCCGCAGATGGTGGTGGTGGTCACGCGGATCAGTGCATCCAGCGGTCCCACGTCGGGCACCGGCTTGTCCTGCAGCTCGATGCGGCCGGGCTCGACGAACACGGCGGCTTTCATCATCCTCGGCATGGTCCTGCTCCTGTATTCACAACGGATGGGCCAGCTTAGGCAGCCCTGGCGGGCCGGCGCTTGATCTTGCGCAAGCCGCCTTGGCATGGGCGCGGGCAGCATGAGGGCATGCAGGGAAGGGCGGGCAAGCGCGGGTGGTGGGGGTTGGGGCTGTTGCTGTTGAGCTGCCTGCTGGCCGGTTGCGCTGCGCCTTGGCCGCCGTTGCCGGCCGGGCGTGCCGCAGCTGCGGGCTCCTTCGCGCCGGCGCTGCAACGTGGTCTGCCGTGGATCGTGGGCGTCTATGGCCTGGTGGACCGCCGGCCCGCGGCCGACGAGACCCAAGCTGACGATGGCGGCACCGCCGCTGCCGATCCGATGGACCCCGACGGCCTGCTCGACGTGCGCATCGGTGCTGGCTTCGTCATCGATGCCGAGGGCCGTGCCGTCACGGCCGCGCATGTGGTGCAGCAAGCGCAGCAGGTGGTGGTGCGCTTGCCTGACCAGCGGGTGCTGCGGGCGCAAGTGCTGGCCATCGACGACGAGGCCGACATCGCGCTGCTGCAGCTGCCGCCGCAGGCCTGGCCGGCAGGCCGCCCGCCCGGCGTGCTGCCGCCGCTGGGCAGCGCCACCCGGCTGCGCCCCGGCGACTGGGTGCTGGCGGTGGGTGAGCCGTATGGCCTGAACCGCTCGGTCACCGCCGGCGTGGTGGGCGGCACCGACAGGCATTTCGGCGACGACCATGAGCTGCTGTTCATCCAGAGCGACCTGGCCCTCAACCCCGGCAATTCCGGCGGGCCGCTGCTCGATGCATCGGGCGCCATCGTCGGGCTGAACCTGCGCACCATGGCGGGCGTGTACGGCACGCCAGGTGTGAGCCTTTCGGTGCCCATCGACATCGTGCTGCAGGTGGCGGCCGAGCTGCGCTCGGGCGGCGACATCCGCCGGCCGCGGCTGGGCGCGCAGTTCACCGACCTGGCGCCACCGATGGCGCTGCTGCAGGGCTGGACCCAGGCCCAGGGTGCACTGCTGGTGGGCGTGGCCAGCGGCAGCCTGGCCGAGCGCATCGGTCTGCGCGCCGGCGACGTGGTGGTGGGCATGAACGGCCGCGCCGTCAGCGGCAGCGCCGATTTCGCGCGCCAGCTGCTGGCCTGGCGCCAGCCGCAAGGCACGCAGTTCGTGGTGCGGCGCGGGCCCCAGGCCCACACCGTGGTGGTCATGCCTGCTGCGCTAGACTGACCCGATGCGGTGCTTGCGCGTGCTCATGCTGTGGATGCTGGCGTTGGCCCTGCCCTTGCAGGGCATGGCGGCGGTGGCGATGCTCCATTGCGCCAGCAAGGCGCCCGTACAGCACCACGCAGCCATGCAGGCCCAGGCAGCGGCGTCTGACGCTGCGCAGGGCGGTGAGCAGGCCGGCCATGGTGGCCACGATCGCGGGCTGCATGCAGGCCATGCACACCACGACCAACCTGCGACCGGCGCGGCCTCGGATGGGCCGATGGCCCAGGCCTCGCACGGTGCCTCCCCGCCTGCTTCATCGCATGCGCATGCGGCCGGCCACAGTTGCAGCGCCTGTGCGGCCTGCTGCGTGGCGCTGGCGTTGCCGCCGGCCATGCCGGTGCTGGCAGCGGCGCTGAGCGCGCCCGCCACGGCCGCCACGCTGGTGGCGCCGTCGCCATCCTTCCTCACGGCCGGGCCTGAGCGCCCGCCTCGAAGCCTGCACGCCTGACCGGCGGGCGCCTTGGCGCCCGCGGCCGCTGGCGTGGGCGGCGCCTGTCTGATCAGGGCGCCGCTGCCGGCTCATGCAACTGCCTCGGCTGGCTTGCCGGCCCCAGACGGTTGTGGCATCCGCTCAAGAGGAATTCCCATGGCTTCATCGCCCCATCGGCGGCGTCTGCTGGCGCCGTGCCTGGCCGCTGGTGCATGGCTGCTGGCCGGCCCCGTGCTGGCCCAGACCACGCGCCCGCCCTTGCCCGACCCGACCGACCCCCGCCAGCCGGTGGCACCGCTGGTCTACCGCTCGGCGCTGACCGACACACGCAGCCCGCCCGATGCGCCCGCCGTGGCCTGGCCGGCGGCCAATGCCCAGGTCGGCCGCATCGGCGGCTGGCGGGCTTATGCGCGTGAGGGGGCGCCCACCGCACCGCCCTCACAGCCCGACCCCGGCGTCCACCAGCACCACCACGGCCAGCCCGTTGGAGGCCGTCCATGACCCGCCTTTGCACAGGCGCGCTGGCTGCGGCCGCGCTGCTGCTGACCGGCTGCGCCAGCTTCAGCCCCGACGGCGTCATGGGCCCGGTGCAGGGCTCCTTGCGCCAGCACCTGGGCGCGCAGGCCAACGTACCGCGCACCGATGAAGACAGGGCCGCCGCGCAGCCGCGCATCGCGCAGCTGCTGGCCGCACCGCTGTCTGCCGAAGGCGCGGTGGAACTGGCGCTGCTGAACCAGCGCGGGCTGCAGGCCGCGGTGCAGTCACTGGCCGCCACCGAGGCCGAACGCGTGGCCGCCGGCCGCCTGCCCAACCCCGGTTTCAGCTTCGGCCGCCTGCGCCGGGGCGAAGAGCTGGAGATCGAGCGTGGCCTGCACTTCAGCCTGGGCCGGCTGCTCACGCTGCCGATGGCCAGCGAAGCCGCCGCCCAGCGCCTGGCGCAGTCGCAGGCCCAGGTGGCCGGCCAGGCACTGCAACTGGCCTTCGACACCCGCAAGGCCTGGGTGCAGGCGGTGGCGGCCGCAGAAGCGGTGCATTACAGCGGCCAGGTGCTGCAGGCCGCGCAGGCCAGCGCCGAGCTGGCGCGGCGCATGGCGCAGGTGGGCAACTTCAACAAGCTGCAGCAGGCGCGTGAGCAGGCCTTCCAGGCCGATGCGGCGCTGGCCGTGGCCCGCGCCCAGCAGGCCCGCACCGCGGCGCGTGAACGGCTGCTGCGACTGCTGGGGCTGTGGGGTGAGCCGGCCGCCAGGCTTCAGTTGCCCGCACGCCTGCCCGCGCTGCCGGCGCCCGACACGCTGCAGCTCGAGCGCCCCGATCTGGAAGCGCAAGCCATCGCCCAGCGGCTGGACGTGCAGGCCGCGCTGGCCGACGCACGCCAGCGCGCCAGCGGCTTCAGCCAGGCGCGGGTCGATCGCTTCACCAACCTGCTG
>NZ_CAXFDV010000215.1:0-2552 GCF_964001545.1 uncultured Aquincola sp. | reverse complement strand
TGCTGAAGTGGCACACCGGCAGCAGCGACATCCAGGACCCCGAGGTGAAGCGGCTGACCAGCCACTTCCAGGGCCGCTCCTACGACGAGATTCCGCACGCCTTTCGCACCACGAACCATGTGCGGGTGCAGACGGGCAACAAGTTCGACGACGTGGACGAGATCGTGCGCTTCCTGCGGGCGTACGGTCCGTTCATGGGCGGCGGCAAGGTCGGCAAGCTGTTCGTGGGCAAGCGGCTGTTCGGCCATGCCATCCTGATCTACGGCGTGACATCCACCGGCCATGTGCTGCACCACGACCCGACGCTTGGGCCGCACTGCAAGATGAAGGGCGACAGCTACCTGCGGCTGCAGGACGGTGAGCGCCTGTTCTACGTGCAAAGCCCGCGGGTGGACATCGTCGTCGAAGGCAGCTGAAGCGCCTGATCGGGGGCGCTACAGGTCGGGCGCGTAACGGCGTTCCATCTCTTCGCGTGTCTCCGGCGCCACGTTCAGGCCGGTCTGGTCGGCGATCATCTGGCCGGCAGTGGGCAGCAGCTCGCGCGGCTGCTGGGCATCGGCCTTCCACAGGCGCGAACGCAGCAAGGCCTTGGCGCAGTGCAGGTAGGCCGCCTGCACCTGCACCCGGACTACCAGCTTGGGTGCACGGCGCTCGGTGGTGCAGGCGGCGATGTCGGCCGCATCGGTGGACAACACCGCACGGCCATTGACACGCAGCGTTTCATCGAAGCCCGGAATCAGGAACAGCAGCCCGATGCCTCCGGTGTCCACGATGTTCTCCAGCGTGTCCAGCCGGTTGTTGCCCGGCGCATCGGGAATCAGCAGCTGGCCGTCGTCGGTGATCTTGACGAAGCCGGGATCACCGCCGCGCGGCGACGCATCCATCTGATGGTCGGCGCTGCCGGTGGACACCAGCACGAAGGGCGACAGCGCGATGAAGCGCCGGCAGTGCCCATCCAGCGCATCGATCTGCTTGAGCACCGCGCGCGGCTGGGGGTTGTTGTAGAGCTGCCGAAGCTCGGCGAGGGTGCTGATGGGCATGCAGCGCAGTCTAGTGCGCCCGGCGGGCGGCCACCACAATGAGCCCCCAACTCAAAAGCGACCCCGAGGAGCGCCCATGACCCCATCCTTCCTGCCACGCCGCCGGCTGCTGCTGCAGCTCACGCTGGCCTTCAGCTTCACGGCCGCGCAGGCGGCCTCAGTCTCGCCGGTGGCCGCCGAGAACGGCATGGTGGTCACGGCGCAGCACCTGGCCACGCGCGTGGGCGTGGACGTGCTGAAGGACGGCGGCAATGCGGTGGATGCCGCGGTGGCCGTGGGCTATGCGCTGGCCGTGGTGTACCCGGCCGCCGGCAACCTGGGCGGGGGCGGCTTCATGACGCTGCAACTGGCCGACGGCCGCAAGACCTTCCTCGACTTCCGCGAGAAGGCGCCGCTGGCGGCCACCGCCCACATGTACTTGGACAAGGACGGCAACGTGGTCAAGGGCCTGAGCACGCAAGGCCACCTGGCCGTGGGCGTGCCGGGCACCGTCTCGGGCCTGGAATATGCGCGCGCCCAGTACGGCACGCTGCCGCGCCGCGCGCTGATCGAGCCGGCCATCCGCCTGGCGCAAGACGGCTTCGTGCTGCAGCCGGGCGATGCCGAGATGCTGCAGGCTGTGGCCGCCGACTTTCGCAAGGACGCGGCCACCGCGGCCATCTTCCTGAACCAGGGCGAGGCCTTCCAGGCCGGCCAGAAGCTGGTGCAGGCCGACCTGGCCCGCACGCTGAAGGCCGTGGCCGAGCAAGGCGAGACCGGCTTCTACCAGGGCGCCGTGGGCCGGGCGCTGGTGGCCAGCAGCCAGGCGGGCGGCGGCATCATCACCCAGGCCGACCTGGACCAGTACAAGACGCGTGAACTCAAGCCCATCGAGTGCAGCTACCGCGGTTACGGCATCGTCTCGGCGCCGCCGCCGAGTTCGGGCGGCGTGGTCATCTGCGAGGTGCTGAACATCCTCGAGGGCTACCCGATGAAGACGCTGGGCTTCCGCTCAGCGCAGGCGGTGCACTACCAGATCGAGGCGCTGCGCCATGCCTATGCCGACCGCAACAGCTACCTGGGCGACCCCGACTTCGTGAAGAACCCGTTGGACCAGCTGCTGGCCAAAGCCTATGCCGGCCGCATCCGCGCCGCCATCGTGCCCAACAAGGCCGGCATCTCCAAGGAGATCAAGCCCGGCGTGCCGCCGCACGAAGGCAGCAACACCACGCACTACAGCATCGTGGACAAGTGGGGCAATGCGGTGTCGGTGACCTACACGCTGAACGACTGGTTCGGCGCCCGCGTGACGGCCGGCGGCACCGGCGTGCTGCTGAACAACGAGATGGACGACTTCACCAGCAAGGTGGGTGTGCCCAACCTGTACGGTCTGGTGCAGGGCGAGGCCAATGCCATCGCCCCGGGCAAGCGTCCGCTCAGCTCGATGAGCCCGACCATCGTCACGCAGGACGGCAAGCCGGTGATGGTGGTGGGCACGCCGGGCGGCAGCCGCATCATCACCGCGGTGCTGCA
>NZ_CAXFDV010000214.1:0-9872 GCF_964001545.1 uncultured Aquincola sp. | reverse complement strand
TCACCCGGGTGCTCACCCAGCCGCTGCAGCGGCGGCTGGACCCGTACCTGATGCTGGACGCCTTCGGCACCGACAACCCGGACGACTACATCGCCGGCTTCCCCGACCACCCGCACCGCGGTTTCGAGACCATCACCTACATGATCGCCGGCCGGATGCGCCACCGTGACAGCGCAGGCCACGAAGGCCTGCTGGACGACGGCGGCGTGCAGTGGATGACCGCCGGCCGCGGCGTGGTGCACAGCGAACTGCCCGAGCAGCAGGACGGCCGCATGGAAGGCTTCCAGCTGTGGCTCAACCTGCCGGCCAAGGACAAGATGCGCGAGCCCTGGTACCGCGACATTCCCAGCGCCGAGATCCCGGAATACGTGGGCGACGGTGTGAAGGCGCGTGTGATCGCCGGGCAAACGCACGGCGTGACCGGCGCCGTGCAGCGCGAGGGCAGCCAGCCGCTGTACCTGGACCTGCACCTGCAGCCGGGTGCACGCTTCGAGCAGGCGCTGCCGGCCGGGCACAACGCCTTTGTTTACGTGTACCGCGGCGGCCTGCGCGTGGGTGAATGCCAGGTGCCGGCGCAGCGCATGGCCATCCTGGCCAACACGCCGGGCAGCGACGGCGTGGTGCTGCAGGCGGGCGACCAGCCCACCCGCGCGCTGCTGATCGCCGGCCAGCCGCTGAACGAGCCCATCGCGCAGTACGGTCCGTTCGTGATGAACAGCAATGACGAGATCTTCCAGGCCGTCGAAGACTTCCGCGCCGGCCGCTTCGTGTAACGCGGGCGGGTGAGCGTCTGTCAGCCGGGCGGCCACCCGCACCGCATTGAGGCGTTGTCCGACAACCCGTAACAGCCGGTAGAGGGACCATGCGCGCCATGGTCCCCTTTTTGCGCCATCTGCTGTCCGCTGCCACGTTGTCCAGCGTGTGTTTCCTGCAGGCCTGCGCGGCTCTGCCGCCCCTGCCGCACCGCACCGAAAGCCGCGCCATCCCCGGCACCACGGCCAGCGCCTTCGCACGCAAGGTGTCGGCCGAGCGCGGCAATGCCAGCCCGGCGCAGTCGGGCGTGCGGCTGCTGGCGGGCGGTGAAGAAGCCTTGTCCACCCTGCTGGCGCTGGTCGATGGGGCCGAGCACACGCTGGACCTGCAGTACTACGCGGTGCTGAACGAAGCCAGCACCCGGCTGCTGCTGCAGCGGGTGCGCGCGGCGGCCAACCGTGGCGTGCGGGTGCGCATGCTGATCGACGACTTCAACACCAGCGGCACCGACGACGCACTGCTGCGCCTGACGCGCCACCCGCGCATGGAAGTGCGGCTGTACAACCCGCTGCCGGGCGGGCGCTTTTCGCTGCCCACGCGGGTGATCGCCTCCCTGCACGACGTGGGGCGCATCAACAACCGCATGCACAACAAGCAGCTGGTGGCCGACAACGCGCTGGCCGTCACCGGCGGGCGCAACCTGGGCGACGCCTACTTCCTGCAAGGCGCCGACGCCAACTTCGTCGACCTCGATCTGCTGGTGGCCGGTCCGGTGGTGCAGCAGCTGTCGGCCACCTTCGACCGCTACTGGGCCAGCGAGCTGGCCTACCCGGCCGACGCCATCATCTCGCCTGACAAGGCCGGGTCCGCGCCGGCGGCGGGCGATTCGCCGCTGTCTTCGGCCGCGGCAGGCACCGCCACGCCCCAGGCCAGCTCGCCCGCGCCGGCCGCCAGCCAGGCCGCCCGCATGGAATCGGCACCGGTCACCGCGCCCACCCGCGCGGTGCCGCCGGAGCGGCCGCCTGCTTCCGCCGCCTCCAAGGCCGTGCCCGAAGTGCCGCCCGGCGAGCCGGCCAGCGCGCCCAAGCTGCCGCCGGTGGCCTCGGCCCCGATGGACGCGCCTTCGGGCCTGGACGTGCCCACGCTGGAGCGGCTCAAGGCCCAGGCCGATGCCTTGCGCGCCGGCCCGCTCAAGCTGCAGTGGATGCCGGCGCGGCTGTGGGCCGACCGGCCTTCCAAGACCAGCAGCGAAGGCACGCCCTCGCCCGACGAGATCATGTTCGACGACTTCGCGGGGCTGATGCGATCGGCCCGGCAGGAGGTCTTCCTGGTCACGCCCTACTTCGTGCCGGGCCAGCCCGGCATGGCGGTGATCCGCGAGCTGCGCCAGCGCGGCATCCGGGTGCGCATCCTCACGGCCTCGTTGGCGGGCACCGATGCGCCGGCGGTGTACCTGGGCTACAGCCGCTACCGCGAAGCGCTGCTGAAGCTGGGCGTGGAGCTGTACGAGCTGCGCGCCGAACCCGGCGGGCCGCAGCCACCGCGCTTCGGCGGCGTGCATTCGCGTACCAACCTGCATGCCAAGGCCATGCTGGTGGACGGTGGCACGGTGGTGGTGGGCTCGATGAACTTCGACCCCCGCTCGGCCAACCTCAACACCGAGATGGGCCTGGTCACGCGCAGCACCCGCTTCGCCGCCCAGGTCAACGAGCTGCTGACCGAAATCACCCGCCGCGCGGCCTGGCGCCTGTCCTTGGAAGACGGCGGCCTGCTGTGGAGCCACACCGACGACAAGGGCCAGGCGCTGCGCGTCACCCATGAGCCCGACACCTCGGTGTTCAAGCGGCTGGGCCTGAAGCTGCTGGGGCCGCTGGCGCCGGAGGAGATGCTCTGACGCAACAAGCTCAGCGCTTCTTGGCGCCGATGGTGTAGCGCCCCGTGCCATTGCTGCGGTCGTAGTGCCGCACCTGCACCCAGTAGCGGCCGGGCAGCAGCGCCTTGCTGATGCGCGCGTTCTGGCCATAGCCGCTGTCGTCGTCCTCGGCGATCAATGCGGTCGGGCTGTCGGGGCCGAACAGCTTCATGTACACGTCGGTGGCGCCGCGGGTGTCGATCTCGTAGACCGCCTCTGTGTCGGCCTGCAGCAGGAACACGTCTTCTTCGCCAGGGTGGCCGATGCTTTGCTGCAGCCGCGCCGCGCCCGCCACCAGCGGCGTGGCCCGCTCCACCCCCGGGCTGCTGCGCGGGTACATCTTGGCGCCGGCGATGAAGGCCTTGTCCAGCTGCGACAGCACCTCGTTGGCATGCGTGGCCACGTTGTTCAGCGTCCATTCCGCCGGAAAGGCGTAGAGCATGATCGAGTCGGGATCGAACGCGGTGCCGTTGATCTGGTCGACCGCGTACTTGCGGAACACGTTGTGCCGCACCGTGGCCTCGTCCCAGAAGTTGGGTGGGCCGGCCAGCGCGGCGATTACCACCGGCTCGTTCCACTGGATGCCGCCGGCCGGGTTGGAATGCTCGTGCCCCAGGCCGATGGCGTGGCCGAACTCATGCGCCGCGGTGCCGCCGTCGAGAAAACCCAGGTTCATCGTGGCCTGGTTCAGCGGCACGCTGCGTGCGTCGGTGCCGATCATCGACCAGGCGCCGTCGTTGGCATCGAAGCTGATGCGGATGTCGGCATTGGGCGCATTGCCGAACTCAAAGTGCAGGTTCGCCACCGCCTCCCACCAGCCGGCTTCTTCACGCGCGATGGCGCGCTGGCTGGCGTTGCCGCCCATGAAGCGCACTTTCAGCGTGCTGCCATTGACCCAGGTGCTGCCGCGCACCGCAATCGCACGCGCACGGCCGCCGGGCATGGGCGCGGCCAGCGGCTGCGGCCGCATCAGGTTGCGCGGCAGGATGCGGTCGTAGCAGCAGCGGGCCGCGGGGCGGAAAGGCCGGTCTTCGGGTGTGGCGGTGGTCATGGCGGGCTCCTGGCAAAAAGGGCACAGCAGAGGGCTGCCTTCACCATAAGCGCAGCCGCGTTCGGCCGCCATGCCGCGCCAGCCAAGCTGGGGATGCCGGCTTAGGGATGGGGGGCTGCGGCATCATCCGCGCCCATGCAAGCAAGGTCTCCCTCCGTGTCCGACGAACCCTTCCTGGCGCTGCAACAGGTCAGCCGCCGTTTCGCCAACGGCGTCACCGCGCTGGCCGACGTGAGCCTGCAGGCAGCGCGTGGCGAGTTCGTCAGCCTGCTGGGGCCTTCGGGCTGCGGCAAGAGCACCGTGCTGCGGCTGCTGTCGGGGCTGGACGAGCCCAGCAGTGGCCAGGTGCAGCGCCCGCCCGACGACGTCGGCTACGTGTTCCAGGAACCCACGCTGATGCCCTGGGCCAGCGTGCAGGACAACGTGCGCCTGCCGCTGCGCCTGCGCGGCGCGCCGCGGGCCGAAGCCGATGCCGCGGTGCAGGCCGCGCTGTCGGCGGTGGGCCTGGCCGACTTCGCGCGCGCCCTGCCGCGCGAGCTGTCGGGCGGCATGAAGATGCGTGCCTCCATCGCACGTGCGCTGGTCACGCGCCCTTCGCTGCTGCTGCTGGACGAGCCCTTCGCCGCGCTCGACGAGATCACCCGCTTCAAGCTCAACCAGGATTTGCTGGCGCTGTGGCAGCGTGATGCCTTCACCGCGCTTTTCGTCACCCACAGCGTGTACGAGGCGGTGTTCCTCAGCCAGCGCATCGTGGTGATGGCCGCGCGCCCGGGCCGCGTGGCCGCGGAGTTGACGGTGGATGCGCCCTACCCGCGCACGCCGGCCTTTCGCAGCAGTGCCGAATTCATCCGCTGCTGCACCGCCGTGTCACAGGCGATGGAGCAGGCCAGCGGGGCCACGCTGTGAGCCGCGCGCGGCAAGAGGCGCCCTGGCTGCGCTGGGTGGTGCCGGCCGTGGTGGCCGTGGCCGCGCTGGTGGCCTGGGAAGCGGTGGTGCGCATCTACCAGCTGCCGCAGTACCTGCTGCCCGGTCCGCTGCTGGTGGGCAAGACGCTGTGGGCCAACTTCGGCTCGCTGATGGGCAGCTGGTGGTACACGGTCAAGATCACCTTCGGCGCGCTGGGGCTGGCCATCGTGGGTGGCGTGCTGCTGGGCGGGCTGTTCGCGGTGTCGCGCTGGGTGGAGCTGAGCCTGTTTCCGTTCGCGGTGGTGCTGCAGGTCACGCCCATCGTGGCCATCGCACCGCTGATCCTGATCTTCATCGACAGCACCACCGCGGCGCTGCTGCTGTGCGCGTGGATCGTCGCGTTCTTCCCCATCCTGGCCAACACGGTGGTGGGCCTGCGCAGCGCCGACGCGCGGCTGCGCGACCTCTTCCGGCTGTACCGTGCCACCCGCTGGCAGACCCTGGTGCACCTGCTGGTGCCGTCGGCCCTGCCCTACTTCATGGCCGGGTTGCGGGTGGCGGCGGGGCTGTCGCTCATCGGCGCGGTGGTGGCCGAGTTCACCGCCGGCGCGGCCGGCCGCGAGACGGGCCTGGCCTCACGCATCCTGGAAGCCAGCTTTCGCACCGAGATGCCGAAGATGTTCGCCGCGCTGGTGCTGGTGTCACTCACTGGCATCGCGCTTTATGGGCTGATGCTGCTGCTGTCGCACTGGCTGCTGGGCCGCTGGCACGACAGCGAGCGGGGTGGGGATTAGTGCGCCGCTCGCCTGGCAGCACGTTCACTCGTAGTCGATCCGGATCTCACGGGCGGGTCCGTTCCAGCCGATCCTGCAGACGTTGAGGATGTCGCGGCCGATCAGCCCGTCGAACGGTTGATTGATGAAAGGCTGTCCACCGATCAGCAGCTGAAAGCGCCTGGTGTTGGGACTGGCCTGTCCGCCCAGCGTGATACCCACCTCGTAGGCGGGAAACTCGGTGGCGATGCCGCCGCCCGTGACGGTATGCACTTCGGCCCAGCTGCGTGGCTGCAGCCCCAGCGAGCGCATGTGCATCTCGTCCACCCAGGAGCAGCTGGCGCCGGTGTCGATCAGGAATTGGAGTGGAAGCGGCGACGGCACCGACTGACCGATGCGCTGCAGGAACTTCCGGTGCTGCTCTCCAACGCCCACCAGAACTGGGATGACTGCACCGGATCGATGGATCGGTGCAGTGAACCCCCTCACTCGGCGAAGCCACGCATGAAATGCGTGGCGTGTGCCTGCACTTCTACTTGCTTGACGAAAAAGCGATCACCGGCGTACTGGGTGTAAGCCCATTCGAGCGCTTGGTCGTAGGTGTCGAACGTCGTGGCATCTACCTTCGATCCATGGATCACGACGAACTGCCCGTCGTGCTCGGTCAGGAGATCGGGCAGCGCTTCCTTGTACGCCTGAATCTCGGTTTGAAAATCCAGCATGGGGTGGCTCCTCGATGCCCGTTGTCCGCTGCTTGTGCAGCGGTTGCCCACAGTGTTGTCCACAGCCGCCGTGGCCCTCGTTTATACAAGACGAGCGGCCGGTCGGGCGCATCACGTGGGCGTTGTTGAAAGTGGCGGGCGCGCCTCTGACGCCGGCGGCGGCTGCAGCGCGCTGCGCACGCGCCGGGTGGTCCAGGGTGTGCGTTGCTCCAGGCGCAGCAGCTCCTGGACGCGCTCTTGGCGCGACAACGGCGGCACGGCCACCGGCGGCTTGACGGGGGAAAACAGGTCTCGCATGAACACCTCCTGAGGCAGGACGGTTCGTGAAGGGCATGGCCGGCTGCAGCAGGTGCGCGCGAGCGCACCGCCACAGCGATGAAGCGATGCGAGCAGGGAGGGCGTGTGGGCCGTTCAGGCCCCGGGTGCGGTCGGCGCGTGCGCGCCGACGGAGTCGGCGTTCAGCGCGTCAGCGGGTTTGCGGCCATCCCGGCTCGCATCGCATGACTGGAGGCACTGTCCAAGCACGGACTCCGTTGTTGAGAAGCCGAAATTGTTGCATCGCCGCACGACTGTGGTCAAACAGCTTTGCAGGCGTGTAACACCGTGCCCCGGTCGCTATAGTCGTCGCCACCCCTTTCAAGCCGTCACCGCCATGCCTCCACGTGCCGTTGCCCTTGCCGCCCTCGTCGTCACCGCGCTGGGTGCGCAGGCGCAGACCAAGGTGGTGTTTGCCACCAACTGGAAGGCCCAGGCCGCGCACGGCGGCTTCTACCAGGCGGTGGCCGACGGCACCTACAAGAAGATGGGCCTGGACGTGGAGATCCGCCAGGGCGGCCCGCAGGTCAACAACCGGCCGCTGCTGCCGGCCGGCAAGATCGACTTCCTGATGACCGGCAACCTGCTGCACAGCTACGACAACGTCAAGAACGGCGTGCCGGTGATCGTGGTGGCCTCGATGTTCCAGAAGGATCCGCAGGCCTTGTTCGCCCATCCTGACCAGGGCTACCAGCAGTTCACTGACCTCAAGTCTGCGCCCACCGCCTTCATTGCCAAGGACGCGCAGTTCTCGTGGTGGAGCTGGCTCAAGGCCGACTACGGTTTCAAGGACGAGAACCTCAAGCCCTACAACTACAACCTCGGCCCCTTCCTGGCCGACAAGAAGAGCATTCAGCAGGGCTATGCGGTGGAAGAGCCCATCTCGATCGAGAAGCAGGGCGGCTTCAAGCCCATGACCTTCCTGCTGGCCGACCACGGCTACAGCACCTACAGCACCACCATCGAGGCGCGGACCGAGATGGTCAAGACCAACCCCGACCTGGTGCGTGCCTTCGTCAATGCGTCGGTGCTGGGCTGGGTGAGCTACCTGTACGGCGACCGCCGCCGCGCCGACGCGCTGATCAAGCGCGACAACCCCGAGATGACCGACGAGATGCTGGACAAGTCGGTGGCGCTGATGAAGAGCCTGGGCATCGTGGACAGCGGCGACGCCCTCACGCAGGGCATCGGCGCGATGAAGCCCGAGCGGGTCAAGGACTTCTACGACAAGATGGTCAAGGCCGGCCTGTACAAGCCGGGCGAGGTGGACCTGAGCAAGGTGGCCACGATGCAATTCGTCAACAAAGGCGTGGGGCTGGACCTGAAGAAGCAGCTCGGCGGCAAGTAAGCTCGGGTTTCTACCCATCCCAGGGCCGGCTGCATGCCGGCCTTGTCATTGCTGCCCGCCCCCACGATGTATTTGTTCTGGCACACCGTCACCCGCCTGGGCGAAGCCCAGCTGCTGCTGCCCGCGCTGCTGGCCGTCACCGCCTGGCTGGCCCTGCGGGCGCAGGCGCCGCGCGTGGCGCTGGTGTGGCTGTCCACCACGGCGGTGGCAGCGCTGCTGACCACGGCCACCAAGATCGCCTTCATCGGCTACGGCCTGGGCTATGCGCCGCTCGATTTCACCGGCATCTCGGGCCATGCGATGTTCTCGGCCGCCATCCTGCCGCTGCTGGCCCGTGAGACGGTGGGCGCCGCCCACCCGCGCTGGCATGCGCCTGCGGTGCTGGTGGGCGTGGCGCTGGCCGCGCTGGTGGCGGTTTCGCGCGTGAAGGTGCATGCGCATTCGCCGTCGGAAAGCTGGGCCGGCTTTCTGCTGGGCTGCACCGCCAGCCTGCTGGCCTTGCGCTGGGTGCAGCTGCCGCCGGTGAGCGCGCCCAAGAAGCTGCTGCTCATCGTGGGCGCCTGGCTGGCGGTGGCGGTGGCGGGCGCGCCGCCTTCGCGCACGCACGATTGGGTGACGCGGCTGTCGGTGGCGCTGTCGGGCGCGCCCGAGCCCTACACCCGCTGGCACATGCACCGCGACTGGCGGCGCCTGAACGGACCGGTCGGCGGCGCCGTCAACGCCCCGCTGCGTTGAGGGCCTGGCCCAGCGCGCGGCGGTAGTCGTCGAAGGCCTGCAGGTCGCCATGGCCGGCGCCGGCCACCGTGTGCAGCGTGGCGCCGGGCAGCAGGCGCCGCAGCGCCTGGCTGTGGGCCAGCGGAATCAGCCGGTCCTGGTCGCCATGCACCAACAGCACCCGCAGGCCGGTGCCGGCCAGTGGCTGCAAGGCCTGGTCGGTGCGCAGCGGGTAGCGCAGCAGCGGGCTGGGCACGTCGGGGTATTGCTCGGCCGCCATCGCCACCATGCTGCGGTAGGGCGAGACCAGCAGCAACAGGGCGGGCCGCTGCGCTGGTGGCAGGCTGGCCGCCAGCTCGGCCGCCAGGCCGGTGCCCAGCGACCGGCCCAGCAGCACGATGGGCCGGCCCGCATAGGCCGGCGTCACCTGGTTCCAGGCGGCGCGCACGTCGGCCTGCAGCTGGTCCTGGCTGTGCACGCGCCCGCTGCTCTTGCCGAAGCCGCGGTAGTCCAGCATGAACACGTCGTAGTTCAGCGACCGGTAGAAGTCGAGGTCGACGAACCAGCGCTCCAGGTTGCCTGCATTGCCGTGCAGGAAGAACACCAACCCGCGCGCGCCGGGCCGCTGCAGCTGCAGCCCGTGCAGCCGCGCGCCGGGGACGTCGATGAACACCTCGTGCGCATCGGGCGGCAGCGTGTAGCGGTAGTCGGCGGGCAGTGGTGTGGGCCGGAAGATCAGCGATTCCTGCTGCCACCACAGCCAGCCCAGCAGCGCGGCATACACGGCCAGCGCCAACCCCACCAGGCCCAGCAGCGCCCGGCGCCAGAAGCGCCGCGTCATCCCAGCGGGGACACGCCGATCAACCAGACGTGCAGCTTGAACAGGAACAGCAGCCACACGGCCGTGCCCACCCCCACGGTGATGGCGGTGCCGGCCAGCGTGCCGCGCGGGTAGACGATGCCCTCGCGCCGGTCGCGCCGGCGCGAGACGGCAAACAGCACGATGGACCACACCAGGAAGCTGCCGAACAGCAGCAGGTCGGCCAGCATGCCGTTGGCCAGCAGGTGCGCAAAGGCCCATACCTTGACCGCCAGCACCATCGGGTGGTGCAGCCGCGCCTTGATCTGGTTGCGTGGCACATAGGCCGCCACCAGCAGCACGAAGGCGGCCAGCGTGAACAGCACCGACACATGGCGCAGGCCGCGCGGCGGCTCCCAGATCAGCACCGGGTTCAGCCGCGCCTGCCCGTAGCCCCAGACGATGAGCACAAAGCCCACCAGCGACACGATGGAGTACACGGCCTTCCAGCCGTTGAGGCCCATGCGCGCGACCTGCCGCTGGCGAAAGCCCTCGGCAAAGATGCGCGTGGAATGAAGG
>NZ_CAXFDV010000213.1:0-6014 GCF_964001545.1 uncultured Aquincola sp. | reverse complement strand
TTGACCGCCAGGTCGACCGCGCCGTAGATGGTGTCCAGCGTCTTGGGGTAGCTGCTGGCCAGGCGCCAGCGGATCTCGGGATGCTGGCCTTGCGCAAGAGCCGGCGCGGCCAAAGTGCCTGCGGCGGCGCTGCCGATCGCGGCGCGGGTGATGAACTTTCTGCGTTGCATGGGCTTGTCTCCTCGTTGTTGTGTGATCAGCTCAAGAAAGCGCCGGGCCGCCCCAAGCTTTCTTGCTCCCCCTTGGGGGGGCGGTCCGGGCGAAGCCCGGGCCTTGGGGGCCTATACACATCTTGCGCCGTCCACCTCGATGCAGACGCCCGAGATGAACGCGGCCTCGTCGCTGGCCAGGTAGAGCGCCGCATTGGCCACGTCCAGCGCGGTGCTGAACCGGCCCAGCGGAATCGTTGCCAGGAACTTGGCGCGGCGGGCGTCGTCCACCGGGCCGCCGGCAAACTCGGCCGACAGCGCGGTATCGGGGTTGAACACCGGGTTGATGCAGTTGACCCGGATGTTGTCCGGCCCCAGCTCGGCCGCCATCGACTTGCTGGTGGTGATCACCGCCCCCTTCGAGCCGTTGTACCAGGTGAGCCCCGGCCGCGGTCGCACCCCGGCCGTCGATGCAATGTTGATGAAGCTGCCCCCGCCCTGCGCCCGCATCACCGGCACCGCATGCACCGCCGACAGGTAGACGCTCTTGACGTTGATGGCATAGAGCTTGTCGAAGTCTTCTTCGCTCACTTCCAGCATCGGCCGGTTGCGGTGGGTCCAGCCGGCGTTGTTGACCATCACGTCCAGCCGGCCATGGGCCTGCACCGCGGCGGCCACCAAGGCCTGCATGTCGGCGCTGCGGGTCACGTCGGCGCGCACGAAGGTGGCGCTGCCGCCTTCGGCGACGATGGCTTCGGCCACGCGGCGGCCGGCCGCTTCGTTCACGTCGTTGACGACGATGCGGCCACCTTCGGCCGCCAGGCGGCGGGCAATGCCCTCGCCGATGCCGCCGCCCGAGCCGGTGACGATGATGGATTTGCCTTCGACGCGCATCGTTCTGTCTCCTGCTACTTGTCTAGTCATGTTTGATGGCCACGGTCTTGAGCACCGTGAAGGCGTACAAGGCTTCGAAGCCTTTTTCGCGGCCATGGCCGCTGGCCTTGACGCCGCCGAAGGGCAGCTCCACGCCGCCGCCGGCGCCGTAGTTGTTGATGAACACCTGGCCGGCGCGCACCCGCCGCGCCAGGCGCAGCTGGCGGCCGCCGTCGCGCGACCACACACTGGCCACCAGGCCGTAGGGCGTGCCGTTGGCAATGCGCACCGCATCGTCTTCGGTGTCGAAGGGCAGGGCGGCCAGCACCGGGCCGAACACCTCCTGCTGTGCCAGCCGGTGCTGCGGCGGCACGTCGCGCAGCAGCGTGGGCGCCTGGTAGTAGCCGCCGGCCGGCACGCCGGGCTCGATGCGGCCCTGGGCCACGATGGGCAGGCCGTCGCGCTGCGCTTCTTCGATGAAGCCGGCCACCCGCTGCAGCTGGGTGCGGCGGATCAGCGGGCCGCAGTCCAGGTCCATGGTGGCGCTGCCCACACGCAGCCGGCTGAAGGCTTCGCCCAGGCGTTCCAGCACTTGTCCATACAAGCTGCGCTGCACCAGCAGCCGGCTGCCGGCCGAGCAGGTCTGGCCGGCGTTCTGCACGATGGCATTGATCACCACCGGCAGCATCGCTTCCACGTCGGCATCGTCGAACACGATCTGCGGCGACTTGCCGCCCAGCTCCAGCGTCACCGGCGTGTGGTGCTCGGCCGCGGCGCGCACCACCACCTGGCCGATGGTGGGCGAGCCGGTGAAGGACACATGGTCGATGCCCGGGTGCCGCACCAGCGCGTCGCCCGCCTCATGGCCGTAGCCGGTGACGATGTTGAGCACGCCCGGCGGAAAGCCCACCTCGGCCGCCAGCTCGGCCACCCGCAGCAGCGACAGGCAGGCGTCTTCCGCCGGCTTGACCACGCAGGCATTGCCCGCCGCCAGCGCGCCGCCCACGCTGCGGCCAAAGATCTGCAGCGGGTAGTTCCAGGGCACGATGTGGCCAGTGACGCCATGCGGTTCACGCAGCGTGAGCACGGTGTAGCCGGCCTGGTAGGGCAGGGTTTCGCCATGCAGCTTGTCGGCGGCGCCGCCATAAAACTCGAAGTAGCGGGCGATGGCGGCGGCATCGGCGCGCGCTTGCTTCATCGGCTTGCCGCAGTCGCGCGCTTCCAGCGCCGCCAGTTCCTCGGCATGGTCCTGCAGCTTCAGCGACAGGCGCTGAAGCAGCCGGCCGCGTTCGGCCGCGGGCATGCGGCCTCAGGGGCCCGCATCGTAGGCGCGGCGGGCAGCCTGCACGGCCCGGTCGACGTCGGCGGCATTGCCACGCGCCAGCTGCTCGAACACCTGGCCGTCCGAAGGGTCGAGCACCGGGATGTGCTCACCCGACGATGGCGGCACCGCCCGGTTGTCGATGAAGTGCTGTTTCACACGCGTCTCCTGCCTGCTGGTTCTGGTGTGCGGTCCATCATAGGCGGGGGCCCAGCAAAGTTGTCAGCGCGATTGACTGCTTTGGCTGGGTGCTTTCCCTGAGGCAGTGCAACATCTGGCGGCCGCATGCTGTCAACCTGGAAGACAGATTTGAACCCTCTCACCCCAACCCGCGATGGCCCGACCCGACCCCACCGACGACGCCTTGAACGCGGGCACTGCCCCCGACGCTGCAGGCCTGGCACCGGCCCGCGCCCCGCGGGGCGAGCGCTTTGCCGAGCGGGTGTATGACAGCCTGTTCCACGCCATCATGACCGGCCAGCTGGCCCCGGGCGCGCGGCTGCCGGCCGAGCTGTCGCTGGCCACGCGCTTCCAGGTCTCGCGCCCGGTGGTGCGGCAGGCACTGGACCGGCTGCGGGCCGAAGGCCTGCTGCAGTCGGTGCGCGGCTCGGGCAGCTACGTGGCGCCGCAGCCGGGCGCCGCGGCGGCGCTGGCGCAGCCCACGGCGGCCGACCTCAGCCACATCCTGCACGGGCTGGAACTGCGGCTGATGGTGGAGCCCGAATGCGCCCATCTGGCCGCGCTGCGCCGCCAAGGCGCCGACCTGGCGCGCATGCGGCAGATGCTGGACGGCTTCGAGCAGGCCCATGCGCGCGGCGACGTGGCGCACCACTTCGACTACGGCTTTCATGAGGCCATCGCCCAGGCCACCGCCAACCCGCGGCTGGTGGCGGTGCTCAAGATGCTGGAGTACGACGTGAGCCGCGCGGTGAACCTGTGGCGCCACCTGGCCCACATGAAACCCTGGCGCCGCACGCAGGAGGCGCTGGACGAACACCGCGCGCTGTATGCCTTGATCGAGAGCCAGGACGCCGAGGCCGCGCGCCGCTGCATGCGCGCGCATGTGGAAAACGCGCGGGTGCGGATGATGGCGCTGGATCAGTAGCGCATTCAGACCAGCATGTCGGCCCAGGTGTTGCGCGCCCAGGCTTCGGCCAGGCGCACTTCCTGGGCCGACCGCGCCGCCGACACACCGCCCGAGCCCGGCACCAGGTTGAAGGTGCGCGCCGCCGCGTCGTAGCGGTGCACGCTGGCCACGTGAATGGCCTGGTCGGCACTCACCAGGCTGTAGCAGGCGTTGGTCAGCATCGGCTCCGGCGGCGGCGGCAGGCCGGCCAGCTCGGCCACGATGGCGGCCGCGGCCACTTTGGCGTGGTTGTTGGCCATGTGGCCCGACTTGGGCATCTGCGGCGCGGCCTGGATCGCATCGCCCAGCACATGCACGCCGGGCGCGTGCACCGAGGCAAAGGTCAGGAAGTCCACCGGGCACCAGCGCTGGTTGACCGTGGCCAGGCCGGCCTGCACCGCGATCGCGCCGGCCCGCATCGGCGGCAGCACGTTGAGCACGTCGGCGCGCACGTCGTCCTGCACCTCGAAGCGCAACAGCCCCCGCGCGCCGTCCACACCCGCCAGCACATGCTGCGGCCGGTACTCGATGCGGCCGGCATGCAGCTCGGCCCAGGCCTGCTTGAACAGCGCGGCCTTGGACACCACGTCGTCGTTGGCGTCCAGCACCAGCACCTTGGCGCGCGGGTTGTGGCGGCCCAGCCAGTCGGCCACCAGGCTGGCACGTTCATACGGGCCGGGCGGGCAGCGGTAGGGCGCCAGCGGAATGGTGATGGCGAACACGCCGCCGGGCGGCAAGGCCTGCAGCTGGCGGTGCAGCGCGGTGGTCTCGGGCCCGGCCTTCCAGGCATGCAGCACACGGCCTTCGGCCTGCGCGGCGGGCAGGCCTGGGATGGCCGACGACATCAGCGCCACGCCCGGCGACAGCACCAATCGGTCGCAGCGCAGCCGATTGCCACCGGTCAGGCGCAGCTCACGCGTGTCCAGGTCGATGGCCGTGGCCACTTCACGCCGCCAACGCACGCCATGGCGCTGCACCAGCGTGTCGAAGGGCAGGGTGATGTCGTCCAGCGTCTTCAAGCCGGCCACCACCAGGTTGGACACCGGGCAGGAGACGAAGGCCGGCGCCGGCTCCACCAGCGTGACGTCGATCGTGCCGGCCGACCACAGCCGCAGGTATTTGGCCGCCGTGGCGCCGCCGAAGCCGCCGCCCACCACCACCACCTGCGGCCGGGCGCCGCGAGGCACGCCGGCGCAGCCCACGCTGGCGGCCAGGGCCGACGTGGCTGCCGTCGCGCCGAGCGCGCGGGTCAGGAAGCCGCGGCGCTTCACCGCGGCAGCCCGGCGAAGTAGCGGGCCAGTGCTTCGACCTGCGCGTCGGTGTAGCCGCGGCTGATCTGGTGCATCACCGTCGCAGGCCGTTCGCCGCTGCGGAAGGCGCGCATCTGCGCCTGGATGAGGTCCTGCGGCAGGCCGGCCAGCGGCGGCATCGCAGGGTCCGCGGGTCGGCCGTCGGTGCCATGGCAATTGGCGCAGGTGGCGGCCAGCGAGCGCAGGTCGGCAGGCGTGAGCGGTGCCTGGCTGGTGGCGGCCGGCGTGGGTGCGACGGGCGTCGCGGCGGCCGCAGGCGCCGAGGGCGGCAGCGCGGCGAGGGTGGCCAGCACGGTGGCCAGCCCGCTGGCCGCGGCGCCCCGCAGAACCGCCCTGCGCGGCAAGCCGCGCTGCCCAGGCCGGCGTGGCCGGTGCGGATGCTGGGAAGGAACCGGTGCCTGCATGCTGCCTCCTGTGCCGCCGCAGCTTACTGCGGCGGCCCGCCGCCTGCGCCCCGCTCAGCCGGCCAGCCGCACCAGGGCCCAGCCGGCGGCCGCGATGTGCAGCAGCGTGATGCCCACCGACAGCCCGTGCAGGCGCGCGAAGCGGGCGCGCTGGCCGCCGTCGGTGGCGCGGTTGATCGCCGGCATCAGCCACTGGCGCGTGGGCAGGGTGCTCAGCGCCACGGCCAGCAGCACACCGGCGGCGGCGGCGTCCACCCAGGCGGCGGCGCCCGCGGCCAGCCCGGCGGCGACGATGACGAACAGGTAGAAGGGCGGGAACGCGCGGCGGATCAAGGCACGCGCCTGGTCCATCGGCAATGCGGTGAAGAGGAAGGCCGCAAAGCCGCCCGCGAACAGCAACATGCCGCCGAACAGGGCGGCGGTGAGCAGCAGGCTGCACGGCTGCGCCAACGGCATCAGCGCCCTTTCACAGGTGGCGGCTGACGCGCACCGCCGCCGCCGAGCCCCCGGCCACGGTGGCGGCCCAGGTGCGGGCGGCCAGCCGGCGCAGCACGCCGGGATGTCTTGGCGCCTGACCCCGGCGCTGCCGGGCGTCGTCGCGGTGGGCCACCTCGTCCTGCCGGCAGGTCTCCAGCAGCTGGCGCAACGCGGGCAGGGTGCCGGGGTCCAGCGCATCGATCATGGCCACTTGGGCAGCGTAATGCGCATCGACGAAGGTCTCGACCGACTCGATCGTCGCGTACACCGCGCGTGGACCCAGCAGCGCCGGCAAGGCGCCGGTCAGCCAGCCGGCCAGCCGCCACAAAGGCAGCAGGCGGCTGCGCTGCGCAG
>NZ_CAXFDV010000212.1:0-6774 GCF_964001545.1 uncultured Aquincola sp. | reverse complement strand
GCCGTACGCCGCTGGATCGCCCACCTCGACATGGATGCGTTCTACGCATCGGTGGAGCTGCTGCGCTACCCGGAGCTCAAGGGCCTGCCGGTGGTCATCGGCGGCGGGCGTCGGCACCAGCCCGAAGTGCTGGCCGACGGCAGCCGCCAGTTCGCCACGCTGCGCCACTATGCCGGCCGCGGCGTGGTCACCACCGCCACCTATGCGGCGCGCGACTACGGCGTGCACTCGGGCATGGGGCTGATGAAAGCGGCGCAGCGGGCGCCCGACGCCATCCTGCTGCCCACCGACTTCGAGGCCTATCGGCACTACTCGCGCCTCTTCAAGCAGGCGGTGGCCGAGGTGGCGCCGGTGATCGAGGACCGCGGCATCGACGAGATCTACATCGACCTGACCGAGGTGCCCGGGACGCAGGAGGCGGTGGGCCACGACGCCTTTGGCGGCGTGCGCGCGGTGGCGCAGGAGATCCGCAACAACGTCAAGCGGGCCACCGGGCTCAGCTGCTCCATCGGGGTCACGCCCAACAAGCTGCTGTCCAAGATCGCCTCGGAGCTGGACAAGCCCGACGGCCTGACGGTGCTGACGGCCGACGACATCCCGGCGCGCATCTGGCCCCTGAAGGTGCGCAGCATCAACGGCATCGGCCCCAAGGCCAATGCCAAGCTGAAGTCGCTGGGCGTGGAAACCGTGGGCCAGCTGGCCGAGTGCGAAGCCGCCTGGCTGCTGGAGCACTTCGGCCGCAGCTACGGCGCCTGGCTGTACCGGGCTTCGCGCGGCATCGACGACCGGCCGGTGGTGACCTACAGTGAGCCGGTGTCGATGAGCCGCGAAACCACCTTCGACCGCGACCTGCATGCGGTGCGCGACCGCGCCACGCTGTCGGCCATCTTCACCGACCTGGCGCATCGGGTGGCCGACGACCTGCAGCGCAAGCGCTGGGTGGGCCGCACCATCGGCATCAAGCTGCGCTTCGAAGACTTCAAGACCGTGACCCGCGACCTGACGCTGCCCGCGCCCACCGCCGATGCGCAGTTGATCCGCCAGGCCGCCGGCCAGTGCCTGAAGCGGGTGGACCTGAGCCGCCGGCTGCGCCTGCTGGGCGTGCGCGTGGGCAGCCTGTCGCGCCCCGGCGTGGGCGATGCGGTGTCGCTGGCCGGCGCCGCGCAAAAGGCCGCCGCCGCGGCCAGCCGCGCCGAGCCCCGCCGCACCCGCGCGCAGATCGAGGCCGAGCGCGCGGCGCTGGAGCCGGAGCTGCCCTTCGGCGACGCGGCCGACGACGCCGCTTGAGCGGCCCGGCAGCGGCGCCTCAGGCCGCCCGCCGCCGCCGCGCGAACCAGCCCAGCACCGCGCTGCCGGCCAGCATCAGGGCCCAGGTGCCCGGCTCGGGCACCGCCGGGGCCAGCGTGAACTGCGGCGCCACGCCCGCGCTGTAGTCGAAGTTGATGAAGCGGTAGGCGTCGCTGCGCGCGCTGTAGGCCACGTGGTCGAACGCACTGTCGGGCAGCGCGCTCAGCCCACCCAGGCCGTCGGTGCGGTGCAGGAAGGTGTCGATGTCGAACAGGCCGGCGCTGCGGAAGCTGTCGGGGTTGGTGTTGCCCAGGAAGCGGAACTCCACCTTCAACCCGTCCAGCGCCAGCTGGCCGCCACCGGCGAACAGCACCTGGTCGGTGAGAAAGCCGCCGTGGCCGTCGGCCTGCACTTCCAGGATCAAGCGGCTGCCCGCGCCGGCGGTGTAGTCGCCCTGGATGGTGACGGTGCCCGGTGAATTGCCCGGGCTGAAGATGCCGTAGTTGACGACGTTGCCGACGATGGTGCCGCTGCCACCCAGAAAGCCGTTGGTGCCCACCACGATCTGCGGCGCGGTGAGGGTGCTGTTGGTCAGCACCACGGTGCCGGTGCCGCCGTCGCTGCCCAGCGCGGTATCGCCCTCGCGGTTGCGGCCCACGCCCACCCAGCCGGCCGTCACCTGGCTGCCTTCGCTGACCAGCAGCGTGCCGTCCGAGCCCTTGTTGCGCGCCACCAGCAGGTTGCCGTCGCCCACGTCCACGGTGCTGGCGCCGCGCACGCGCATCAGGCCGGTGCCGTCGCGGCCGACGGTGACGCTGCCCAAGCCGGGCGCCGCCTCGACCTTGATCAGCGAGCCACCGCTGAGGTTGACCGTGCCGTCTCCGCCCGGTCCCCCCCGGCTGCCGCCCAGCGACAGGCTGGCGCCCAGGTGGCCCGGGTTGCTGAGCAGCAGCGTGGCGCCGTTGCGCAGGTTCAGCGTGCCGGTGCCGCCCGAGCGGCCCACCACCATCACCGCGCCGGTGACGGTGTCGCCGGTGAACTGGCCGCTCAGCTCGACGCGGGCGTTGTCCACCGTCAATTGGCCGGTGCCGCCGCTGCGGCCCACCGCCATGTAGGTGGTGGCCACGCGGGCCTGGTCGCTCACCGTCAGGCTGCCGAACGAGTTGGCGCCGAGGCCCACGTGGATCACCGCGTCCGAACCGCTGACCTTCACCAGCGATCCGGCCCCGCTGACGGTGGCAATGCCCTTGCCACCGCCCACGGTGTCGCTGCTGCCGCCGATCACCAGGCTGGTGACCCGCTGGTCACTGACGGTGGAGACGGCCCCACCTTCCACCAGCAGCTGCCCGCCGGCCAGCACGTCCAGCGTGCCGTTGCCGTCGCGGCCGATGCGCAGCCACGGGTTGTAGGCCTCGGCCGCGCCGCCACCCGGCAGCACCGAGGCGGCGGTGACCGACAGCACCGAGCCGGCGCCGGTGATGGTGAGGTGGCCGCTGGAGCCCACGTCCCGTGCCACCGACACGCTGGGCGAATAGGGCACGCCCGTGCTGCCCACCACCTCGATGCGACCGCCGCCCGAGACGGTGACGCTGCCCGTGCCGTTGCGCCCGACGTCCAGTCCGGGCGACAGGCCGAAGCCGTTGCCGACCGCGGCCCGGGTCGCGATCGCATCCATGCGCAGCAGCGATCCCGTGCCATCGACCAGCAGCTCACCGAAGGAGCCATCGCGCCCGACCGAGGTGTAGTACAGGCCGGTGGCCTGCCCGCCTTCCACCAGCTGCAGCCGCCCGCTGCCCAGCCGCCGCCCCACCTGCAGGATGCCGTCGCTGCCGTCGAAGCGGATGGCCGAGCCGGCGCCGTGCACCGTCATGTCGGTGCGGCCGCCGTTGGTGGTGAGGTTGAGCACCGCCTGTCGGTCGGTCACGTGCGCAAAGCGCATCACGCCGCCTTGCTCGATGTCGATCGTGGCCACGGCCAGCCGGTCCGCGGCGGTGCTCACGGTGGCGCCCTGCATCTCGCCCGCCTGGCTGTCGGCATTCCAGGCCATGCCGCCATTGACCAGCCAGCGCGATTGGGCGCCGCTGACCAGCACGCGGCTGCTGCTGCGTTCGCTGCCGGTGTTGAAGGTGTCCCACTGCGCGGTGCCCACCTGGGCGCGGTCGGTGGACAGCGTGCCGCCGTCCAGCACCTGCACCAGCGCCGTTACGGTGGCGGCCTGGCGGCCGAACACCTCGCCCTGGTCGCTGACGAAGAGGCCCGGGTGGCCCACGTACAGGCTGCTGCCGATGCGGGCCACCGAGCCTGCGCCGGTGACGGTGAACTCGGCATTGGCGCCGGCGCGGCTGCCCACGTAGGTGTCGCAATAGTGAAAGGCCGCCAGGCAGCCCGAGAGCTGGGTGCTGGTGTCGAGCAGACCGCCGTTGCTCACGGTGAGCGCGGCGCTGCGGCCGGCGTTGTTGCCCAGGCTCAGCCGCTGGTAGCCGGTCTGCACCGAGCCATCGCCGGTGAGCAGCAGCCGGCTGCCGGCCCCGTCGATCAGGCTGCGGCCCTGGTCGAAGTAGATGTTGGCCAGCTGCAGGAAGCTGCCGCCGTCCACGTCGAGCCGGCCGATGCCGCCGCTGGCGCCCAGGCCCAGGCGCGACTGCGGCAGGCTGGTGTCGCCGGGGCCGATGCTGCCGCCCCCTTGCAGGAAAAAGTCGCCGCCGACCGACACGGCGGCCTGAGCAGCCGGGCCGCACAGGCTGGCGACGAGCAGCGCGCTGGCGCGGGCCAGCAGGTTCAGGGATGCGGGTGTGCACATGGCGGGGGCCTCCTGCGTGCATGGAACCCGGCACAAGCGCCGGGAGGCCGCCACGCTAGCCCCGCAGACCCACGGGGCGAATCCTCAAAGCTGCGGAGGCGTGCCGCCGGCCGGCCCGTGCGGCAGCGTCCACATCCATGCGGCCACCGCGGCGCAACAGACCCCTGGCGCCGCGCCCCAGGGCATGGGCACGATGAACAGCGCGCCGATGCTGCTGATGGACATCATCACCGTGGCGATCCACTTGGCGCGCAGCGGCACCGCGCGGTGGGCGCGCCAGTTCAGCACCATGGGGCCGAAGTGGCGGTGCTCGCAGATCCAGCGCTCACAGCGCTCACTGCCCTTGGAAAAGCAGAACGCCGCCAGCAGCACGAAGGGCACGGTGGGCAACAGCGGCAGCAGCAGGCCGATGAAGCCGGTCAGCAGGCTCAGCCCGCCCGCGGCCAGCCACAGCAGGCGTTGCCAGTGGGGGCGGTCTTGGGGGGCGGTGGCGGGCATGGGCCGCATGGTATCGGTGCCGCCGCCACGGCGCGTTCTGCCGGTGTTTTTGGCCGCATTGACGGGTTTGGCCTGACCACCGGGCGTCGTACCCTGGCGTTGTGGCTGCGTGGCATGAAGCTCGCTTCAGCCACGAAGGGCCCGATACGGTGCCCCATCCAGTGCCTGCCATTCCGCGGAACAACCATCATGAACGACCCCCGCCGCCACCTGCCCCCCGCCCCTCACGGCCGCGTGCCGAACTGGGTGATCGCCGCGATCGCCGGCGTCGTGGTGGTGCTGTCGTACGTCGGCCGCGCGGTGATCGGCTGACGGTCACACTTGCTGCAAGGCGCGGCTGAAGTCGCGCTTCAGGTCGTCGATGTGTTCCAGGCCCACGGCCAGCCGCACGAAGTTGGGCTGGATGCCGGTGGTGGCCATCTGAGCCTCGCTCATCAGCCCGCCCCACATCGCGGCGGCATGCACGATCAAGGTTTCCACGCCGCCCAGGCTCACCGCATGGGTGGCCAATTGCAATGAGGCGACGAAGCGGCTGGTCTGTTCGTAGCCGCCCCGCAGCGCCAGCGCCACCACCGGGCCGTGGCCCTGCTGCATCTGCCGCTGCGCCAGCGCATGCTGCGGGTGGCTGGGCAGGCCGGGGTACCACACCCGTTCCACCTGCGGCTGCTGCTCCAGCCACTGCGCCAGCGCCAGCGCATTGGCGTTCATGCGCTCCATGCGCACGGCCAGCGTGCGCAGGCCGCGCAGCAGCAGCCAGGCGTCCATCGGCGACAGCACCGAACCCAGCGTGATGTGCATCGGCCAGATGCGCTCGGCCAGCGTCTGGCTGCAGCACACCGCGCCGGCCGTCAGGTCGTGGTGGCCGCCCAGCGATTTGGTGGCGCTGTGCACCACCACGTCGATGCCCAGCGCATGCGGCTTCTGGTTGATGGGCGAAGCGAAGGTGTTGTCGGCGATGGTGAGGATGCCGCGTGGCCGCGCCAGTGCCGCCACCGCGGCCAGGTCGGTCAGCACCAGCGTGGGGTTGGCCGGGCTTTCCAGCATGATCAGCCGCGTCTCGGGCCGCAGCGCGGCTTCCAGCGCGGCCAGGTCGGTCTGCTCGACGATCGTCACCTGCACGCCGAAGCGCGGCAGCACTTCGTCGAACAGCTTGGCGGTGCTCATGTAGTGCCGGCCCTGGGCCACCACATGGTCGCCGGCCTGCACCAGCGCCAGCACCGTGGTGCTGATGGCGCCCATGCCCGAGGCGGTGAGCATCGCCGTCTCGGTGCCTTCCAGCGCCGCCAGGATGGCGGCCACCCGCTCGTGCGTCGGGTTGCCGTAGCGGGTGTAGTAGGCCGCGTGGCGCGGCGTGCGGGCCATCTCGGCGAACTCGGCCGCATCACGCGCCTTGAAGGTGGCGCTGTAGTGGATGGGCGGGCTCACCGCGCTGTCGTCGCTGAGGCCGGCGTCGCCGTGCAGCAGGCGCGTCGGGTCCAGCCAGGGCGGGGTGTCGTCGTCGTGCGGGCCGGTCATGCGCTGCCTTACTTGCCGGCGATGCCCAGCAGTTCCACCTCGAACTGCAGCGTGGCGTTGGGCGGCACTGCGCCGCCGGCCCCGCGCGAGCCGTAGGCGATGCCCGGCGGGCAGGTGAGCCTGGCCTTGCCGCCCACCTTGATGCGCTGCACGCCTTCGGTCCAGCAGGGGATCACGCGGTTGAGCGGGAACTCGGCCGGCTGACCGCGGGCGATGGAGCTGTCGAACTCCTTGCCGTCGGCCAGCACGCCGCGGTAGTGCACGCGCACGGTGTCGGTGGCGGCGGGCGTGCGGCCGGTGCCTTCCTTGAGGGACTGGAACACCAGGCCGCTGGGCAGCACCACCGCGCCCTTTTCCTTGGCGGCGGTGGCGGCCAGGTCGGCCTGGGCCTGGGCGAAAAAGGCGGCGCCCATCAGGCAGCAGGCGAGGGTGGCAATGCGGGTTTGTCGGTAGGTCATGGCAACAGCAGGGTTGAAGTTATGGGCAAGAGGGTATCGATCATCGCCGCTGGCGCCCACTAGCATCCCCGCATGTTTCTCGGTCTGGATTACGGCACCTCGGAAGTGAAGGCGCTGCTGCTGGATGCGCAGCACCGCGTGCTGGGCACCGCTGGCGCGCCGCTGCAGCTCAGCCGGCCGCAGCCGGGCTGGAGCGAGCAGCACCCTGCCGACTGG
>NZ_CAXFDV010000211.1:0-16413 GCF_964001545.1 uncultured Aquincola sp. | reverse complement strand
GTACCTGTCGCCGATGATCGACTGCTTCGATGGAATGGTCGTGAGCTGGTCGATCGGCACTCGCCCCGACGCAGAGCTCGTCAACACGATGTTGGATGCAGCCATCGAGACAGTCGAGGCCAGCACCGATCGGCCGGTGGTCCACTCGGATCGTGGCGCTCACTACCGCTGGCCCGGATGGCTGTCCGGCATGGCAGCAGCCAAGCTGGTGCGCTCCATGTCACGTAAGGCCTACTCGCCGGACAACGCCGCATGTGAAGGCTTATTCGGTCGCCTGAAGACGGAGCTGTTCTACCGCAGAGACTGGCTGACCACGAGCGTCGACCAGTTCATCCAGACGCTGGACGCCTACATCCGCTGGTACAACGAAGAACGGATCAAGAGTTCACTGGGCTTCCGCAGCCCCATCGAGCACCGAAAGCTTCTCGGGCTCGCTGCATAACCAGTCCAAGAAATCCGCCGCACCCCCGGTGGGTCAGTTTTCAGTGATCGTCAACAAGTAAGACTTCCGGAGTGCTCGCCTCGTGCAGTAAGACTACCGGAGCCGGTTTTGGGCCAGTCGCACCAAATCGGCGTTTCTAGGCGCGACAAGGACTTAGATGCGGTTCTTCTACTGCATCCACCCACGCTACTGCAAAACCTGGGTGCACTACCACGCGTCCGTTCGGCTATGCCCGCTCCGAGTTGACATAAACATTATCGGCGCTCAGCAGTGAGCAAGCTCGCCGCCTGCTGACAACAACGAAACGAGCGCAGCAGGTCTGGGTGACTTTTGGGTGACTTTCCTGCGCAAAACAGTTCACAACAGGGCGGAATGGGTCGGAACGGACGGCAACAACCCCTGAAAAATCAACAACTTAGCGGCATGGCGCAAACTACGAACCAAGGGGTCGTGGGTTCGAATCCTGCCAGCCGCACCAGAACATCGTTCTGAATCAACGCCTTAGACGGGCAACCGTCTAAGGCGTTTTTCTTTTCCGCGGCGGAATCAGCGGTCGGCCATCGGCCGCACCACCAGTTCCTTGAACCCGGTGCCCGCATCCGGCGCCCGACCGAGTTGCCAGCCCGGCACGCCGCACACCAGCACTTCGGCCGTCGTCCGGATCACGCAGCCGTGGCCCAGATGTCCGCCGACCACCCGGCCTTGTGCATCGGCCACCGCCGCATGCAGGTGCGCGCCATCGGGCGACAGGCTGCCGGCCAGGGTCAGCAGTTCCAGCGGGCCCTGCACCAGGGTCTCGTCGCGCTGGTCGGCCAGGCGCAGCCTGGCGTTGACCAGGCTGCCGATGGCACAGACGACAAAGCCGCCCCCTGGCATCTCTGCGGCCGCCCAGACCTCGAGTGACTGGCGCAGGTCGTGCCCTGGCTGCAGGCGCAGGGGCCGCAGGGCCGCCTGCCAGGGCAGGGCGGGCGGCGTGTCGGCATCGGGTCCGGGCGGTTTCAACATGCGGGCGCCTGGTGGCAAGTGGCTGGCTCCGCATGGTGCCGCAAGTTCTGGCGGGCCATGCGCGTGTCACGCGGCTGTCAAGCGTCAGCGTCATCGTCCGGGCAAGAGCGCATGCACGCTCGCACCAGGAGGAAGACCTTGACCCTACTTCATCCCCGCCGGGCTGCTTGCGCTTGGGCGCTCGCGGCCTGCCTGCCGCTGGCTCATCTGTCGGCCCAGGCCGCTTCCCTGGCCGCCGACGGCCAGTGGGCCGAGTTTTATGTCGATGCCTTGACCGCCCGCGACGGCGGCCTGGGCTGGATCGACACCGACACCGGCCTCGCCCAGACCTTCGAGTTCAGCGTGCCAGTCGGCTTCGTCGGACGCCTGACCGTGGTGGACGGCGGCTTCGCCGGTGACACCTTCGCAATCTCGCTGGGCGGGCAGGCGCTGGGTTCCACCAGCGCGGTGCCGGCCGCCGCGGGCGACAGCCTCGGCGTGGACTTTGACGCGGCGCTGGCCGATGGCGGCTACAGCCGCGGCGTGTTCACGCTGCAGGCAGGCTCGTACACGCTGGGTGGCCGACTGCTGCAGTCGGCCGTGCTGGACGGCGTGGCCCTGGAAGCCACCGTGGGTGGGCTGCAGCTGCAGGTGAGCGCAGTGCCCGAGCCCGGCAGCCTGGCGCTGCTGCTGGCCGGCCTGCCGCTGCTGGGCCTGGCCCTGCGCCGCCGCTGCGAAGGGGGTGCATGATGAGCCGCCTGACTGTGTTGGCCCGCGCGGTGGCCGCTGCCGGCCTGGCTGGCCTGGCCCTGTCCGCCTGCGCCGTGACGTCGGTGCCTGCGCAGGCACCCGTCACCATCAAGATCGTCGGCTTCAACGACTACCACGGCAACCTGGAATCGCCGGGCACCTTCGGCGCCAACTCGGCCGTGCCTTCGGCCCAGCGCCCGCCCGTGGGTGGCGCGGATTACCTGGCCGCGTACGTGGCCCGCATGCGTGCGGCCAATCCCAACACCGTGGTGGTGGGCGCGGGCGACTTCATCGGCGCCACGCCCTTGATCTCGTCGCTCTTCTTCGACGAGCCGGCGGTTGAGACGCTGAACAAGATCGGCGTCGAGTTCTCGGCCGTGGGCAACCACGAATTCGACAAGGGCAAGGACGAGCTGCGCCGGCTGCAGAACGGCGGCTGCAAGCTCACCAACGGCGCGCCCGATGCCAACAGCTGCCGCGGCTACGGCTCGGCCGTGCCCGGCAGCTTCGACGGTGCCAAGTTCCGCTGGCTGTCGGCCAACGTGGTGGAAACGGCCACCGGCAAGACGCTGCTGCCGGCCTACGGCATCAAGACCTTCGGCAAGGTGAAGGTGGCCTTCATTGGCATGACGCTCAAGGGCACGCCCGGCATCGTCACGCCCACCGGCGTGGCGGGCCTGACCTTCCGCGACGAGGCCCAGACCGTCAATGAACTGGTGCCGCGCCTGCGCGCCCAGGGCATCGAAGCCATCGTGGTGCTGGTGCACCAGGGCGGCTTCCAGGGCACGGGCAACAGCGACATCAACGGTTGCGTGGGCGACCTGGCGGGCAGCGACATCGCCGAGATCGTCAAGCAGCTGGACAACGCGGTCGATCTGGTGATCAGCGGTCACACCCATGCGGCCTACAACTGCTCGCGCAACACGCTGGACAACGGCAGCGTGGCCCGCAGCACCGGCTTGCCGAACAAGCTGGGCCGCAAGGTGCCGGTGACCAGCGCCAGCGCCTTCGGCCGCGTGCTGACCGAAGTCGACATGACCATCGACCCGGTGACCCGCGACGTGCTGGACGTGAGCCCGCGCAATCGGCTGATCGACCGCACCGACGGTGAAGTCACCGCCGCCATCACCGCCAACCCGGAGGTGAAGAACGTGGTGCAGGCCTACAAGAACGCGGTGTCGCCGCTGGCCAACCAGGTGGTGGGTCGCATCACCGCGCCGCTGGCCAATGCGGCCGACGCCGCCGGTGAGATGCCGGCCGGCGACCTGATCGCCGATGCGCAGCTGCAGGCCACCCAGCCCGCCGCGCTGGGCGGCGCCGTGATGGCCTTCATGAACCCGGGCGGCGTGCGCAACCCGGGCTTCGTCAACACCGCGGGCACCTACCCCTACGACCTGACCTATGGCGATGCCTTTACCGTGCAGCCCTTCGGCAACAGCCTGGTGACGATGACGCTGACCGCCCAGCAGCTGAAGGACCTGCTGGAGCAGCAGTTCGCCGGCTGCAAGAACCAGACGACCACACGCATCCTGCAGGTGTCCAATGGCCTTCAGTACCGCTGGAGCGCCAGCGCACCCGCCTGCGCCAAGGTGACGGACGTGAGCTTCACGCCCACCGACGTACAGGCGGTGCCGCCGGTGGCCACCGGCCCCACGGAGCAGATCGTCGTGGGTGGCGTGGTGCAGAACCCCAACCGGACTTACCGCGTGACGGTCAACAACTTCATGGCCACCGGTGGCGATGGCTTCACGGTGCTGACGGGCGGTGCCTCGACGCAAGGCGGTGCGCAGGACATCGATGCGCTGGTGGCCTACCTGGCGGGCTACCAGGCGCCTGCCGCCGCCTACGACCCCGCTGCGGCCGTGCTGCGCAAGCCGCGCATCCAGCGCGTGCCCTGAGCGCATGCGGGCCACGCTGCGTGCCAGCGGGGCGCTGCTGCTGTGGGCGGCGGCTTCGCTGGCGGCCGCCCAGCCGGCCCCTGCGCCCGCGCCGCCACTGCCTTTTGCGCAGCCGGTGCTGGGGCCGCGCGGGCCGCTGACGGCCGATCAGGAACGTGATCGCCAGCAGTGGCTGGCCCAGGCGCGCCAGGCACTGCAGGCGGACGACCCGGCTGCGGCCCAGCCCCCGCTGGACCGCGCCGCGGCCATTCAACATTCGGCCGATACCGAGCTGCTGATGGTGCAGCAGATGATGCAGCGCGGCGCTTACCGCCAGGCGCTGGCCTTTGCCGCCCACGCCGCCGGCGCCCATGCCGACGTGCCCCAGGCCCGCGCGCTGTACGCCTGGCTGGCGGCGCTGGGTGGTCAGGCGGCTTTTGCCGATGCCCAGCTGACGCTGGGCCTGCAGCGGCTGCCTGACGATGCGGTGCTGCTGCACACCCGGCAGGCATTGGCCAGTTTGCAGCCCGCAGGTGGGCCGCCTCTGACGCCGCCCGGCCGGCCCGGCCCGTGGGCCACCGGGGCGCAGGTGCCACCGCAGGCGCGGCCGGTGGGCGGCGGTGTGCTGCTGGCCGGCGGTGCGCAGGCGCTGCTGGTGCTGACCCCTGCTGCTGCGGCCGGCGCCGCCCCGCTGTGGGTGCGCGACGGCCTGGGGCGCACCCGCGCCATCCGCCTGGCGCCGGGTCAACCCGGTGACCCGGCCATGCTGGCGCAGCTGGCCTCGCCGCTGCCCGGCGGCGTGGCGCTGGCGCAGGCACCGGTGCCCGCGTTTGCCGGCAGCCCTGCGGTGGTGCTGGGCTACCTGCCAGCCGACGATCCGCAGCCCGCCTGGCCCGCGCTGCACCTGGGCTTTCTGGGCCGACCCGCCGGTGACGCGGGCCAGGTGCTGGGCATCGCGCTGCCGCCGGAGTTGCCCGGCGCTGCGGTGCTCGACCTGCAAGGCCGGTTGCTGGGGTTGAGCACGCCTTCCACTCAAGCCGCGCCCGGCCATCTGCTGCCCTTGCCCGCCTTGCGCAAGCTGCTGGGCGATCAGGCCGAAGCAGCCTGGCCCATGGCCCCGGCGGGGCCGCGCCGCACGCCCGACGAGTTGTATGAGCAGGCGCTGCCTGCCGTGTTGCAGGTGCTGGCCGTCGCGCCGCAGCAGTAACGATTTATACGGTATAAATCGTTTTGTGGGTCATCCACGCCCAACCGGGAGAACCAAGATGCAGTACGCCCCTCGCCATGCATTTCGCTTCTTGCCGTCGTCGGTGGGTGCGTTGATGGACACCGCCTTTCTGCGCAGCAAGCTCGGCGACTGGCAGGCGCCCACTTTGGCCGGCGCGGAGCAGGCCCTCAGTGGCTGGCAGGCCGATCGCAGCGCCGTCGAAACGGCGTCACCCTCAGCCGCAGTACCCGCGCCAGCGGACGCGGCGGGAGACTTGGGTTCTGGTGCGCGCGTGCGCCCGGTGTGAAGTCCGGGGCGGCCTCAGGGGCCAGGGCGCTCACCGGCGCCCGCTTGGCGGCTTGCACTTGGCCAGCCGACGCAAGGCCGGCGCAGTGGCCGTGCGCACTTCTTCGATCTTGGCCGACAGCCAGCCCAGCGCAAACCAGGCTTCGGGCTGGGTCTGCAGTGCTTCGGTGTAGCGGTCGCGGGCCACGTACAAATCGTTGAGCTGCCCCATGCCTTCCTGCGCCTCGGCCAGCACCTGCAGGTACTGCTGCAGCGGCTTGCGGCGCAGCACCGGCGCCAGGAATTCCACCGCGTAACGCTGGCGTTTGATGCGCTTGCGCAGGTCGTGCACCACCGGTTCAGGCAGCGAAGCGAACTGGCGCGCATCGGCCGCGATGCGCTTGTGCCAGCGGGCCAGGCGGCGGGCCGCCAGTGCGTCCAGGGGCTCGGCTGGCCCTCCGTCGGCCTTGTCGTCGGCCGCAGGGCTGCTGGGTTCGGCGGGGGCGGACACGGCCGGGCCCGGCATGTCAACGGCCGGCATCGCATCGCCTTCTGCAGCGGCCTGCTGCGATGGCATGCGGACCGCCTCATCGCCATGCACCGCCCCGGGCAGCGTCGTGTCCAGGCTGGCCCGCCAGGCCAGCCACTGCAGCAGCTGGCGTTGCGTGGCGACGGCGCTCACCAGGGCCGCGGGTTCGGCCGAGTCGCCCGGCGGATCAAAATGCAGCGTCGGCGCGCCGGCCCTGGCCAGCGAGCGGGCCACGCCACTGTCCAGCACGTCGCTGTCGCGCGCCTGGCCCAGGGTGCTGAACAACGCCCGCAGTTCGGTCTGCAGGTCGTCCGGCGGCATCGGCGCCCAGCCTTCGAAGCAGCGCAGCGCACTGCGCAGCCGGCGGATGCCCACGCGCAACTGGTGCACATGGTCCACGCGCTGCGCGGGATCGCCCTCCACCAGGCCGAAAGCGTTGAGCAGCAGCTGCGTCAGGCATTCGTCCACCACCGCACCCAGTGCCTGCCTGGCATCCGCGCTGGCCGGGTACGCCGGCCGCGTCGCCTTGCGTACCGGCACGCCGGCCAGGCCAGCGGCCAGCCAGTCGCCACGCTCACCCATGCGGCGGGGGTCGAGCAGCAGGCCAAACCGCTTCTGCCAGCGCTGGGCCAGCGCCGTCATGGCCTTGGGGTCGCCCCCGCCCAGTGTGAAGGCCAGTGTCCGCACCCGGCTGCTGTGCGCGCCGGCCACCAGGCGGCCGTCGTCGTAGCTCAGGTTCACCACCGCACCGCCGCTGCGCACGCGCCGGCTGGTGCGTGCCAGCTCACTGCGGTAGCGGGCGCTGGGTGCCTGGCCGTCCTCAGCGGCTTGCTGCAGCAGCGCCAGCAGCTGGTCGCCTGCCTGGGTGCCGGCATGCAGCGACGCATCGGGGGTGGCGTCGGGCCGGATGGCTTCATGCGCTTGCTGCGCCAGCAGGCTGCCGTCGGCCCGCTGCAGCGTTTGTATCCAGCGCCGGCCTTCACGCCGCAGGCGCCAGGTCAGGCCTTCGCGCGCCAGGTGACGGTCGGCGGTGTCCAGGTACATCGCCGCCAGGCTGATGCGTTCAGGCGCCGACTGGCCCTTGGTCAGTTCGGCCAGCACGCCGGCATGGGCGGCGGCAGGCACCAGGAAAGTGAGTTGGAGTGCAGGCTGGGACATCAGCCCAGCACTCTACCCTGGCCCGGTGGCGCCGGGCGGCCGCTTCAGGCCGCGATCAGCTCGGCGCTCAGCGGGTCGTGGATGGCAGGCTCTGCCAGTGGCGGGCACGCGGCCACCGACACGCCGCGCAACCACGCAGCAAAAGCCTGGTGCTCCACCACGGTGGGCAGGCTGGCCGGGCCGCCCTTGCGGTCGGCTTCGCACACGCGCTGGTCGATGTACACATGCGACTGGTGCACGGTGATCTCGGCCAGCGGTGAATGCCCCACGTAGGTCAATGGCATCGGGGCGGTCAGGCGCCGGCTCAGGCGCACCGGGCGGCCGTCGAAGTCCAGCAGGCGGCTGCTGCCACGGTCCAGGCTGGCCAGGTTGGCACGCGAGCAGGTCATCTCTTCAGCTTCGTGCACGGCCACGCTGGCGCGGTCGGATTCGGGTTGATGCGCTGCATGCCGCGGGTCCACGTCGGCATGCATCACGCGAAAGGGCAGCTCGCCCTCCACCTGCAGCGACAGCGGCAGGTCCATCAGCGACAGGCGCAACCGCTCCAGCCTCTTGGGATGCCGGGCCATCGCTTCGGCCACCCAGGCACCCTGCCGCGTGGCCCACGACTTGCGGCCGAAGCGCCGGCTGTCGTAGCAGCGCAGGAAATGCAGCAACATCAACTCGTGGTTGCCCAGCACGGCATGGAACCAGGGCTCGCGGATCAGCGACAGCGTGCCGAGCGAATCGGGGCCGCGGTCCACCAGATCGCCCACCGACAGCACCCGGTCGCAAGACGGATCGAAGTCGAGCCGCTGCAGCGCAGCCTCCAGCAGGTGGCGATGACCATGCAGATCGCCGACCACGAAATCGCGCCCCGCCGTGTTGCGGGGAAGGCGCTTGCAGCGCTGGATGCGCGTGAGGGTGGACATGTCTGGAAAAGGGAAATCACGGGGACCTGACTGCACAGGGCATTCAGGGTACCCGCGCACGACGGTATGCCTCTTCCGTGACGTGCGGATGACGGCTCATGCGCCAGATGGCTGCGCAAGGGTGCGCCTCGGTGTCGTTTTGATGACGTCGTCCTAGGCCTGTCGCCCTATGGGGCCATGCTTCAGCCACGGCGCCAGACCGTCGATAAGCGCGGCAACTCCCTCTTCAGTAGTAACCCCTGTGAAGTACCTCAAGCAGTTGTCGATCAAGTCGCGCCTGGTGGGCGCCGCGGCGCTGGCGTCGCTGGCCCTGATGGGTGTCAGTGGGGCCGCAGTACTGGCCTTGCAGCGGCTGGACCGCCAGTTCGACGCCTTTGCCACCGACAGCGTGGCCACCCATGCTGCCCTGACCGCGTTCCGCACCGAGTTCGGCAATCTGCGTCGCTTCGAGAAGGATGCCATCCTGCAGATCGACGACCCGGCGGCCGCCAAGCGCTACCAGGCGCAGTGGACGCAATCCTTCGACAGTGCACTGCGCCAGCTCGATGCCCTGCAGCAACGCGTGCCGGGCCAGCAGCTGCAGGCCTTGCTGCCGCTGCTGCAGTCGTATCGCCAGCAGGCGGGCGACGTGATCCAGCGGTCGATCAACGGCCAGATCGTGACTTCCAACGAGGCCAATGAGCTGCTGGGCCCGGCCAAGAAGCAGATGCACGCCGCCGAGCCGATGCTGGAGGCCATCGCCACCGCGCTGGCCGGTCAGGCCGAAGCACAAAGCGCCGATGCCACCCGCGCCGTGGCCCGCTGGCGCACCGTGATCATGGCGGTGGCGGGCGGTACGCTGGCCGTCTTCCTGCCACTGATGTGCTTCATCGTGCTGTCCGTCACCCGGCCGCTGGATCGCGCCATCCGTGTGGCCGGGCGTGTGGCTGACGGTGACCTGTCCACGCCGGTGCGGGCCGAAAGCGCCGGCCGCGACGAGCTGTCGCAGCTGATGGCGGCTTTGGGCAGCATGCAGCACAGCCTGCACGAGCTGGTGGGTCAGGTGCGCAGCAGCGTGGCCTCCATCGACGCGGCCAGCACCGAGATTGCACAAGGCAGCCAGGACCTGAGTGACCGCACCGAGCACACCGCAGGCAGCCTGCAGGAGACCGCGGCCAGCATGGGCACGCTGACCGAAGCGGTGGCAGCGGCCGAACAATCGGCCGATGCGGCGGCCGCGCTGGCGGTGTCGGCCAGCAGCGCCGCCGACGATGGCTGCCAGGTGGTGCTCCAGGCGGTGCAGAGCATGGACCGGATCAGCGGCAGCGCCCGGCGCATTGCCGACATCACCGGCGTGATCGACGGTCTGGCCTTCCAGACCAACCTGCTGGCCTTGAATGCCGCGGTGGAGGCTGCCCGTGCCGGCGAAGATGGCCGCGGCTTCGCCGTGGTGGCCGGCGAGGTGCGTCGCCTGGCCAGGCAGTCGGCGGATGCCTCACGCGAGATCAAGCAGCTCATCCAGGCGTCCACCGCCCAGGTGGACCAGGGTGCCGAGCTGGTGCAGGCGGCCGGCGGCGCGATGCGTCAGCTGCAGGCCGGCATCCGTGACGTGTCGGCCACGGTGGGCGACATCCGCAGCCGAGCGGCGGTGCAGGGCGCCGGCCTGCGCGAGATCAATGCCGCCGTCAACGAGGTGGATGCGCTGACCCAGCAGAACGCGGCCATGGTGGAAGAGACCGCCGCCGCGGCGCAGTCGCTGCGCGAGCAGGCCGCGCGCCTGTCGAGTCTGCTGACCCGCTTCAAGCTGGCAGCGTGAGGGTGTAGAACGCCGTTCATGTCCGTGCCCACCGACGCCCTTTTTTCCGAGCTGGATCGGGTCATCCAGCAACGCAGCCTGGAGGTGCACTTCCAGCCCATCGTCGACGTCGGTTGCTCGGCCATCGTCGGCTTCGAGGCATTGACGCGGGCGCCCGCCAATTCGGCGCTGCACTCGCCCCTGGTGCTGTTCGACACCGCCGCCCGCGCGGGCCGGCTGGTGGAGTTGGAACGCATCGTCATGCGGCGCATCGTCGAACGCTTTGCGCAGCTCAAGCTGCCCGGCCAACTGTTCATCAACGTCACGGCCGATACCTTGCTGGCCTCGGAGTCGCGGGTGGAGGTGATCGCCGGGGTGCTGCAGCCGCTGCACCTGGAGCCGGGCCGCATCGTGGTGGAACTGACCGAAACACGGCCCACGCTCGACCCGGTGGCGCTGGGCAGTGCGGTGGCCGCGCTGCGCGGGCTGGGCCTGCTGATGGCGCTGGACGACCTGGGCGAAGGCTTTTCCGGCCTGAAGCGCTGGGTGGACCTGCGGCCCGACTTCGTCAAGATCGACCGCCACTTCATCGATGGTGTGGCCACCGATCCGCTGAAGCAGCAGTTCGTGCGCTCCATCCTCGAGATGGCCACCACCACCGGCACCGGTGTCGTGGCCGAAGGCCTGGAGCAGGAGAGCGACCTGCGGGTGCTCCTGGGCCTGGGCGTCAGGCTGTGCCAGGGTTACTTGCTGGCGCGTCCTTCGGCCATGCCGCGCAGCACATTGCGCATCGACGTGGAACTGCTGCTGGAGCAGCGCGACGACGACGCCCGCGAGCGGGTCGTGGACGCCGACGTGGCCGCGGTGACCGCGGGTCGGCTGGCGCATGACGGACCGGTGGCCGAGCTGAGCTGGCGCTGTGAGGAGGTGGTGCGCCTGTTCCGGGACAACCCACGCCTGTATGCCCTGCCGGTGGTGGACGACGGCGGCCGCCCGATCGGCCTGCTGCGTTCACTGCATGTGCTGCACCGGGGTGCAGAGCGCTTTTTCCTCGAGATCCATGGCCGCAGCAGCTGCGCGCTGCTGATGGATGCCAACCCGCTGGTGTTCGACGCGGGCGCCAGCCTGCGCACGATGAGCGAGGCCATCGCCAACCTGGACGACCGCTTCATGGTCGATGGTTTCGTGGTCACCCGCGAGGGCCGCTACATCGGCGTGGGCCGCACCTCCGACCTGCTCAAGGCACTGTCCGACCTGCAGGTGGTGACAGCGCAAAACGCCCATCCATTGACCCGGCTGCCCGGCAACCTGGCCATCGACCGCCACCTGGCCCGGCTGCTGGAACAGGGCGCCGCCTTCCTGCTCATCTTCTGGAGCATCCCGGGCCTGCCGGCATTCAACCAGGCCCATGGCCATGCGGCCGGCGACGAGGTGGTGCGCATGGCGGCCAGCTGGCTGATGGCCGATGCCGAAGCGCATGGCGACTTCGCCGGCCATGTCGGCGGCGACGAGTTCGCCTGCATCGTTCGCGCGGCCGACGTGTCGCCTCGCCTGCGGCAGATCTGCGACGGCTTCGATCACAGCCTGCGCCGTTGGGGCGCGGCACCACCGCAGGCCGAAGCCCCCGCGCTGGTGCTGGCAGGCGCGGTGCTGCGGGTGGTGCCCGGCGCTTATGCCAGCGTGCGGCAGCTCTCGGCGGCGCTGGCCGGGCCGCGCGGGCAGGCGCGGCTGCTCACACGCAGTGGCTGGTGCGACGACGTGGCGCCGACGCGCTGAGCCGCCGCGCCAAACGGCAGATGCCCGTCGCCCGGGGTGCAGATGTGCACCCGCTTGCCCACCTGGTGCACCAGCATGCCGGCCGAGCCCTTGGGGCTGAGGATCATCGCCCGCGCATCGGCGGTGCGGGTGGCGGTGGCGGTGCTCATCTGCGACTCGTAAGGCCCGGTGGCGTACACCGTCTGGCCGCCCACCATCGTCAGCAGCGCGCGGTTGCGGGCCAGTTCTTCATCGGGCACCGTCAGGAAGTCGGCCTCCAGGATGACCATGTCGGCCAGCTTGCCCGCCTCCAGCGTGCCCACCTGCTTGTCCAGTCGCAGCTGGTAGGCCGCGTTGCGCGTGATGGCGGCCAGCACGTCGTCGCGCGACAGCGCCGGGTCGTCGTTGATGCGGCCCACGTAGTCGGGCGACTGGCTGGCCGGGCTGCGCGGGTTCTGCGGATCGCCCGAGCGCGTCACGCCGGCCTTCAGCGCCAGAAAGGTGTCGAAGGCGTCGATCGGCCAGTCGCTGCCGTGCACGATGCGTGCGCCCGCCTGGCGCAGGCTGCCCGAAGGCTCCATGCGCGCAAAACGGTCCGGGCCCAGGTGCTGCTCCGTCAGGCCCACCGAGAAGGAAGCACGCACGCCCCACTGGAAGGACATCGTCGCCATCACGTCCTCGGCCGCGAAGCGGGCGTAGTCGCTCACCGCCACCGTTTCTGCATGGGCGATGGCGGGCCGGAAGTCGGCCTGCGGCCGCTGCTGCCGCGCGTTCTGCAGCGCATTGAGGGCGGTGCGCACGCCACGGTCACCGGTGGCATGCATGTGGATGTCGAAGCCGTTGTCCATGGCCTTGACCATGATGTCCTGCAGCCGTGCCTGCTCGAAGTACAGCGCGCCGTAGTTGGTGCTCGGGATCAGCACGGGCGCCTGTGGCGTGCCGGCGTTCTGGAAGTAGGGCTGCAGCAGCGCGCCGTTGTCGGCCGGTGCGTTCACCACGCCGTCCATGAACAGCTTGAGGATGCGGGCGCGCACGCCCGGCTGGGCCACGGCGTCGCCCTTGTCGCCGGCATCGGCCACCGCGCGCAGCGCAGGGATGTCGTCGGCCAACTGGATGCTCAGCGCCAGGTTCACACGGGCGGTCAGCTCGCTGTTCTTCTGCAGCGTCTGGAAGGTGCGCAGCGTGTTTTCGCCGGCAGCCGCATCCATGAAGCTGGTGATGCCCTGCGCCCGGATCGCCTGCAGCGCAGCGCGGGCCTGGTTGAGCACGTCTTCCTGCGTGTCGGGTGGAATCGCCGCCTTGATCTGGAAGCCCCCGCCGTCGATGCCGATGCCGGTGGGGTTGCCCTGCGCATCGCGCAGGAAGCTGCCGCCCGCCGGGTCGGGCGTGGCCGCGGTGATGCCGGCCAGCTGCAGCGCCCGCGCATTGGCCAGCACGGAGTGGAAGTCGCTCGACGTCACCACCACCGGCCGGGTGGTCGTGAGCGCGGTCAAGGTCTGCGCGGTGGGGTCGGTGTCCAGGTTGGCGGTGGCCTGGCGGTCCCAGTTCACCGCTTCCAGCCAGGCGTCGGCGCCGCGGTCGGTGCTGGCGTCCAGGCAGGCCTGCAGCCGCTCGACCAGCTGCGCGCGGGTCAGCGGCTGATATTGCAGGTCGCACACCAGCAGCGCACGGCCGCCGGCGATGCTGTGCAGGTGGGCATCGATGAAGCCGGGCATCAGCATGCGGCCTTCGAGTTCGATGACCTTGGTGTTGCGGCCGATGCGGGTCGTCACGTCGGCATCGCTGCCGACGAAGCTGATGCGCCCGTCCTTGACGGCGACGGCCTGGGCGACGGTGCGCTGGTCGTCCATGGTGACGACCTTGCCGCCGCGCAGCACCACGTCGGCCGGGCTGGTGCCGCCGTCGTTGCAGCCGGCCAGTATGACGAGGGCCGCAGCCAGCGTGGCACGCAGGGCAGGGCGGGAAATCGGGGGCATGACATCTCCTGCAGGCATGGGGCCGAGCGACCGCTCACGGCCCTGATGCCGCGCGGGCGCCCCACGTCCGCCACATCGTAGGAAGGCTGGGGCCCGCCGCCATGGGCCACTTTGCGCCGCTGCGATGGGCCACTGCCGCGCAGCCCGCATGGCCTTGCCGCGCGGCCTGAGCGCGCTCAGGCGGGTGCCAGCAGCCGCGACACCAGCGCCACCAGGCACACGCGCAGTTGCGTCATCAGCCGCTGCTCATCGCCCGAGCGGTACACCACGGCGGCGGCGATCATCTCGTGCGCGATGATGCGGATGCTCAGCGCCGTGGTGTGGAGGTCTTCCGCCGCGGCCTGCGGCATATAAAAAGCCAACGCGCTGCTCACCGACTCGGTCATGCGCGCGTCGTGCACTTCCACCACCGCGCGCAGCGCCGGCATCGCCATCAGCATGTCCAGCAGCGCACCCAGGCCGGGTTGGTCGTGGTACAGGCGCTGGGCCAGCCGGGTTTGTTCGAGCACGTAGCTCAGCACGTCCAGCCCGGCGCCATGGCGTGGGTGCACGCCGTCCAGCTCATCGAACACGCGGTCCAGCCAGCGCTGCACCAGCTCGCCGATGATGGTTTCCTTGTTGGGAAAGTACTCGTAGACGGCGCCCACCGACAGGCCCGCGGTGGCGGCGATGCGCTTGGTGGTCAGGCGGTCCAGGCCGCCCTCGGCAATCTCCTGTTCCGCCGCCTTCAGCACTGCATCGATGGTGGCGTGCGCGCGGTCTTGCGAAGGCTGTCGCCTCATCACGATCGGCTTGCTGGTGCGTTTGGCGGCCACCGGCTTGCGCGCCGGGGCGGTGGCGCGTGCGCGGGTGCCGGGCCTCGGAGCGTCGGGCTTGGGCATCGGTCCATGTTAGCGACGGCGATGGCGTGGCCTCGGGTTTTCCGGTCTGCAACTTGCTAGTAACCGAACTAAAGTTCGGATATGCGCCGGCAGCGTCCAGTCCTGTCGCGCGTCCATGGGTCCCACATGAAGACTGCCCTGCATCTGCCTGCCCTGAACGGCCGCCTGTCGCGGCATGTCTGAAGCCCAGGTCACACCTGAGCTGCGGCTGCGTCCCGCCGCGGCTCACCCGGCCACCGACAGCCTGGCCGAGTGGTTGCGCGGCCAGCGGCTGCGCCACGCTGGCCAGCCGCTGCGGGTGCAGCTGGCGCAGGGGCTGAGGGAGGCGGTCACCGCCCGTGTGCTGCTGCCCGGCCATCGTCTGCCGGCCACGCGGGCCCTGGCTGAATCATTGGGCGTTGCACGCAACACGCTGGTGGCCGTGTACGCCCAGCTGGAGGCCGAGGGCTTCGTCGTCGCGGGCCACGGCTCCGGTACGTATGTGCGACCGGTGGTGGTGGACCGACCGGCGGAAACGGTGCTGCCCCTTCGACCCGACGTGGCGGCAGGGCGCCCGAGGTTGTCTGCGCGCGGCCGCGACTACCGCGCCGACGCCATCCACGAGTTCTGGGTCGAGCGCCCCTTCTGCCCCGGCGGCTTCACCGAAGAGCTGTTTCCCCAGGCCTTGTGGAACCAGCTGCACATCCAGATGCTGCGCCGACCCGACGCCCACCTGCTGTTGCCCGGCGCGCCAGGCGGTTCACCCGCGCTTCGGCAGGCGATTGCCCGCCATGTCCGCGCCACGCGCGGCGTACGCTGCCAGCCCGAGCAGGTCATCCTGACCGACAGCACCGCGCAGTCTGTCTCGCTGGTGGCCCAGTTGCTGTGCGATCCGCGGGACGACGCCATCGTGGAGAACCCCTGTTACTGGGGCGCCCGCCGGGCGCTCGAACAACAGGGCCTGCGCCTTCGTCCGGTGGACGTGGACGCCAGCGGGGCGCCCGTACCGACTGCCTTGGCGGCGACCGCGCGCCTGGCCTACCTCACGCCTTCGCATCAATTCCCGACCGGCGCGGCGATGCCGCTGGCGCGTCGGCTGCACTGGCTGGCCTGTGCCCGCGCCGCCGGCATGCTGCTGCTGGAAGACGACTACGACAGCCCTTTCCGTTATGCAGGCGCGCCGCTGCCTTCGCTGCAAGGGCTGGACGCCGAGTCGGGCGGCGGCGAGCACGTGGTCTATCTGGGCAGCTTCAGCAAGACGATGTTCCCCGGCATCCGGCTGGCCTTCATGGTCGTGCCCGCCTCGCAGGCTGGCGTCTTCGCAGCAGCCGCCAATGATTTCCACCGCGATGGTGATCAGGTGCTCCAGGCGGTGATGGCGCGCTTCCTGGAAGAAGGGCACTACGCCGGCCATGTTCACCGGCTGCGCGAAGCGTTCGGTCGTCGCCGCGAAGCACTGCTGCAGGCGTTGCATGCCCACGTGCCCGAGCTGTCGCGCACCGACAGCGCCCTGCGACTGACGGGCGGCGCGCGTGGCGTCCACCTGTGCTTTTCGCTGCCCGCGGGCACCGACGACCGCGCGCTGGCGGCTGACTGCGCCCGGCGCGGTGTCACGGTGATTCCCTTGTCCGCCTACGGCGTGGGTGGCCTGGGCGCCCGTCACCCCGGGCTGGTGCTGGCCTACGCAGGCGTGCGCGAGACCGAGATGGACGCGCTGGTGCGCGAGATAGCCCCCGTGTTGCGCACTGCGGGCCGCTGAAGGCGCAGCCACGTCGCACAACCAGTAGGCCGTTCAACTTTTTTTCGCGTCCTGCTTGCCTTGTAGGAAAACCCCGTGCTACAGTGCAAGGCTTCGCTGATCACTGAAGCGTTTGCCGGAAGCGGCGGGTGCGGAAAGAAGTTAGC
>NZ_CAXFDV010000210.1:0-5564 GCF_964001545.1 uncultured Aquincola sp. | reverse complement strand
TCAACGCCAGCGGCGGCCTGCTGGGCAAGAAGGTGGAGCTGATCACCCGCGACGACAACGCCAGCCCCGGCGATGCGGTTCGCGCGGCCGAAGAGCTGATCTCGCGCGAGAAGGTGGACGTGCTGGCCGGCTCCTTCCTCTCGAACACCGGCCTGGCGCTGACCGACTTCGCCAAGCAAAAGAAGTTCTTCTACCTGGCCGGCGAGCCGCTGACCGACAAGATCGTGTGGCAGAACGGCAACCGCTACACCTTCCGCCTGCGGGCCTCCACCTACATGCAGTCGGCCATGCTGGTGCCCGAGGCGGCCAAGCTCAAGAAAAAGCGCTGGGCCATCGTCTACCCCAACTACGAATACGGCCAGAGCGCGGTGGCCACCTTCAAGCAGCTGCTCAAGGCCGCGCAGCCCGACGTGGAGTTCGTGGCCGAGCAGGCGCCGCCGCTGGGCAAGCTGGACGCCGGCAGCGTGGTGCAGGCGCTGGCCGATGCCAAGCCCGACGCCATCTTCAACGTGCTGTTCGGCGCCGACCTGACCAAGTTCGTGCGCGAGGGCAACACCCGCGGCCTGTTCCAGGGCCGCGAGGTGGTGAGCCTGCTGACCGGCGAGCCCGAATACCTCGACCCGCTGAAGGATGAATCGCCCAACGGCTGGATCGTCACCGGCTACCCCTGGTACGGCATCCAGACGCCGGAGCACAAGGCCTTTTTCCTGGCCTACCACGGCAAGTACAAGGACTATCCGCGCCTGGGCTCGGTGGTGGGCTACAGCATGATCAAGTCGCTGGCCGAAGGCATCAAGAAGGCCAAGAGCACCGAGACCGAGAAGCTCATCACCGCCTTCCGCGGGCTGGAAGTCACCGGCCCCTTCGGCAAGTTCAACTACCGCGCGATCGACCAGCAGTCCACGCTGGGCGCCTTCGTCGGCAAGACCAAGAACGACAAGGGCAAGGGCGTGATGGTGGACTACGTCTACCTCGATGGCGCCAAGTTCCAGCCGAGCGACGAAGAAGTGAAGAAGCTGCGCCCCGCGGACTGATCGCGACCTGGCGCGGGCACCGCCCGCGCCCCCGGCCCCTTTTCCGATGCCCTGCCACGGCGCCCGCCGCGGCGGCAGGGCTGCCTGTTTGATCGCCGAGAGCACCCAGCCCCCACGCCATGGATCTATCCGGCTTCATCGTCCAACTGCTCAACGGCCTGGCCGGCGCATCGTCGCTGTTCCTGGTCGGGGCCGGCCTGTCGCTGATCTTCGGCGTCACCCGCATCGTGAACTTCGCGCACGGCTCGTTCTACATGCTGGGCATCTACATCGCCTACAGCCTGGCCGACCGGCTGGGCAGCGGCTGGTTCTGGCCAGCGCTGCTGCTGGCCTCCATCGCGGTGGGCCTGGTGGGCGCGCTGGTGGAAGTGACGCTGCTGCGCCGCATCTACCGGGCGCCCGAGCTGTTCCAGCTGCTGGCCACCTTCGCGCTGGTGCTGGTGATCAAGGACGCGGCGCTGTGGCTGTGGGGCCCTGAAGACCTGCTGGGCCCGCGGGCGCCGGGGCTCACCGGCTCCATCGACCTGCTGGGCCGGCGCTTTCCCACCTACGACCTCTTCCTCATCTTCATCGGCCCCGTCGTGCTGGGCCTGCTGTGGCTGCTGCTCACCCGCACCCGCTTCGGCACCCTGGTACGCGCCGCCACGCAAGACCGCGAGATGGTGGGCGCCCTGGGCGTCAACCAGGCCTGGCTGTTCACCGCGGTGTTTGCGCTGGGCGCGATGCTGGCCGGCCTGGGCGGCGCGCTGCAGCTGCCGCGTGAGCCGGCCAACCTGGGCCTGGACCTGCTGACCATCGGCGACGCCTTCGTGGTGGTGGTGGTGGGCGGCATGGGCAGCATCCCCGGCGCCTATGTGGCCGCGCTGCTGATCGCCGAGATCAAGGCGCTGTGCATCGGCATCGGCAACGTCGAGTTGTTCGGCATCGCCTTCTCCTTCTCCAAGCTCACGCTGGTGGCCGAGTTCCTGGTGATGGCGGTAGTGCTGGTGGTGCGGCCCTGGGGCCTCTTCGGCCGGCCGCAGGGCACCAGCCGCAATTCGGCCCCGCCCGAAGAGCCGCTGCGCGCGGCGGGCAACGGCCTGAAGATCGCCGGCGCGGTGCTGCTGCTGGCGCTGGCCGCCATGCCGCTGGCCACCGCCGATGCCCCCTACCTCACGGTGCTGGCCATCGACCTGCTGACCGCCGCGCTGTTTGCGGCCAGCCTGCACTTCATCATGGGGCCGGCCGGCATGCATTCGTTCGGCCATGCGGCCTACTTCGGCCTGGGTGCCTATGCGGCGGCGCTGCTGGTGCGCAACGCCGGCCTGCCGATGGAACTGGCCCTGGTGCTGTCGCCGGTGGCGGCGGCGGTGGGCGCGCTGTTGTTCGGCTGGTTCTGCGTGCGGCTGTCGGGCGTGTACCTGGCCATGCTCACGCTGGCCTTCGCGCAGATCGTCTGGTCGGTCACCTTCCAGTGGGACGAGTTCACCGGCGGCAGCAACGGCATCACCGGCGTGTGGCCGGCGGAATGGCTGTCGGACAAGACGCACTACTACTGGCTGACGCTGGCGCTGGTGGCGCTGGCGGTGCTGGCGCTGCGCCGCATCCTGTTCTCGCCCTTCGGCTATGCGATGCGTGCCGGCCGCGACTCGCTGCTGCGCGCCGATGCGATCGGCATCGACGTCAAGCGCATGCAGTGGGTGGCCTTTGTGGTGGCGGGCCTGTTCGCCGGGCTGGCGGGCGCGCTGTACGCCTTTTCCAAGGGCAGCATCTCGCCCGACGTGCTGGGCGTGGGCCGCTCGGTCGATGGGCTGGTGATGGTGCTGCTGGGCGGCCTGCAAACGCTGTCGGGCCCGCTGGTGGGCGCCGTCACCTTCACCTGGCTGCAGGACACCGTGGCCCGCAGCACCGACTACTGGCGCGCCCTGCTGGGCGGCATCATCCTGCTGCTGGTGCTGGCCTTCCCGCAGGGCATCGCCGGCTTCGTGCGGCAGCTGTTCGCCCAACGCAAGGAGGCGGTGCAATGAGCCTGTTGAACGTCACCAATTTGGGCAAGTCCTTCGGCGGCAATCGCGCGGTCGATGGCGTCAGCTTCTCGGTCGCCAAGGGCGAGCTGCTGGCCCTGATCGGCCCCAACGGCGCCGGCAAGTCCACCACCTTCAACATGGTCAACGGCCAGTTGAAGGCCGACACCGGCAGCATCCAGCTCGAAGGGCAGGAACTCATCGGCCGCAAGCCGCGCGACATCTGGCGCCTGGGCGTGGGCCGCACCTTCCAGATCGCCGAGACCTTTGGCTCATTGACGGTGGTGGAAAACGTGCAGATGGCGCTGCTGTCCAGCGACGGCCTGCTGTTCTCGATGTGGCGCCGCGCGGCCGGCCACAAGCGCGACGAGGCGCTGGCGCTGCTGGCCCAGGTGGGCATGGCGGCGCAGGCCGACCGGCCCTGCAGCGTGCTGGCCTATGGCGACGTCAAGCGGGTGGAGCTGGCCATTGCGATGGCCAACCAGCCCAAGCTGCTGCTGATGGACGAGCCCACCGCCGGCATGGCACCCAAGGAACGCAACGAGCTGATGGCGCTGACCAAGCAGCTGGTGATCGAGCGCGGCATTGCGGTGCTGTTCACCGAACACAGCATGGACGTGGTGTTCGCCTACGCCGACCGCATGATCGTGCTGGCCCGCGGAAGGCTGATTGCCGAAGGCAAGCCGGCCGAGATCCGCGACCACCCCAAGGTGCAAGAAGTCTATTTCGGCACGGGTAAAACGTTTGAAGCCCACCCCCGAAGCGCCTCCGGCGCTCCCCCTCAAGGGGGCGCCGCGAGCAGCCCGGCAGAGCCGGTTCTGCCGCGGCCGCTTGAAGGACCCCGCCACACCGGAGCGGCATCATGAAAAACGAGGTGTTGCTGGACGCCAGCGGCCTGAACGCCTGGTACGGCGCCGCGCAGATCCTGTTCGACGTCGGCCTGCGGGTGCGCCGTGGCGAGGTGGTGGCGCTGATGGGCCGCAACGGCGCGGGCAAGTCCACCACGCTCAAGACGCTGATGGGCCTGATGGCCAAGCGCCGCGGCAGCGTGCAGTTCATGGGCCGCGACATCAGCCGCGCGCAGCCGCACGACATCGCCCGCGCGGGCCTGGGCTTCGTGCCTGAAGACCGCCGCGTGTTCACCGACCTGACGGTGCTGGAGAACTTCGAGGTGGGTCGCCAGCCGCCGCGCCGCTGGCCCGATGGCAGCGAAGCGCCGCTGTGGACGGCCGAGCGCCTGTTCCAGCTGTTTCCCAACCTGGGCGAGATGCCCGACCGCCCCGGCGGCCGCATGAGCGGCGGTGAGCAGCAGATGCTGACCGTGGCCCGCACGCTGATGGGCAACCCCTTCCTGGTGCTGCTGGACGAACCTTCCGAAGGCGTGGCGCCGGTGATCGTGGAGCAGATGGCCCACATGATCCTGGCGCTGAAGGCGCAGGGCGTGAGCATCCTGCTGTCGGAACAGAACATGCATTTCGCCGAACTGGTGTCCGACCGCGCCTATGTGCTGGAAAAGGGCCAGATGCGCTACACCGGCAGCATGGCCGAGCTGGCCGCCAATGAAGAGGTGCGGCGGGCCTACCTGAGCGTCTGACGCCGCCTTTCTTCCACCCTTACCGGAGCCTTCGCCATGACCACGACCCTGCCCCGCCGCCAGTTCCTGCTGCACACCGCCACCGCCGCGCTGGCGGCCGGCGCCACGCCCTGGGCCCTCGCGGCAGCGTCCATCAAGCCCGACGACAAGTCGGCCCTGATCGTGGTCGACGTGCAGAACTGCTTCGTGCCCGGCGGCACGCTGCCGGTCAAGGGCGGCGACGAGGTGGTGCCGGTGATCAACCGCCTGGCGCCGGCCTTTGCCAACATCGTGGTCACGCAGGATTGGCACACGCCCGGCCATGCATCGTTTGCCAGCAGCTACGCCGGCAAGAAGCCCTTCGAGACCACGGTGCTGAAGTACGGCAACCAGGTGCTGTGGCCCGACCACTGCGTGCAGGGCACCGAAGACGCCGCGCTCCACAAGGACCTCAAGCTGCCCACCGCGCAGCTCATCATCCGCAAGGGCTTCAACAAGGGCGTGGACAGCTACTCCGCCTTCGAGGAAGCCGACCGCAAGACCGTCACCGGCCTGGCCGGCTACCTCAAGGCCCGCGGCATCAAGACGGTGTACGTCACCGGCCTGGCCACCGACTTCTGCGTGGCCTGGACCGCGATGGACGCGCGCAAGGCCGGCTTCAACGTCTACGTGATCGAGGACGCCACCCGCGCCATCGACCTCAACGGCTCGCTGGAAGCCGCCTGGAAGCAGATGACGGCCAAGGGCGTCAAGCGCATCCAGTCGAGCGACCTCACCACGGCATAAAGCCAGCCCACCGACCGTGACCGCCGCCGCAGTACCCTCACCCGCACCGGTCACGGTCACGCTTCATCTGCAGGTCAACGGCCAGGCCCAGGCGCTGCAGGTGCCGCCGGCCGCGCCGCTGCTGCAGGTGCTGCGCAACGACCTGCGGCTCAACGGCCCCAAGTACGC
>NZ_CAXFDV010000209.1:0-1779 GCF_964001545.1 uncultured Aquincola sp. | reverse complement strand
TCAACCCCGCTTCCGACAGCCTGCCGGTGCTGGGCGAGATGCTGCGCATGCTGGACGAGGTGATCCAGCGCTTCGAGATTCCCACCCAGAGCTGCGTGCTCACCCACGTGACCAACACGCTGCGGCTGGCCGAGGACGGCGTGCCGGTGGACCTGGTGTTCCAGTCCATCGGCGGCACCGAGAAGACCAACCTGTCGTTCGGCGTCACGCCCGAGCTGCTGGCCGAGGCCCAGGCCGCCGCGCTGGCGCAAAACCGCGGCACCGTGGGCCGCAACGTCATGTACTTCGAGACGGGGCAGGGCAGTGCGCTGTCGGCCAATGCCCACTTCGGCGTCGACCAGCAGACCTGCGAAGCCCGCGCCTATGCGCTGGCCCGCCGCTATGAGCCGCTGCTGATCAACACCGTGGTGGGCTTCATCGGGCCCGAGTACCTGTACGACGGCAAGCAGATCATCCGCGCCGGCCTGGAAGACCACTTCTGCGGCAAGCTGCTCGGCCTGCCCATCGGCTGCGACGTCTGCTACACCAACCATGCCGAGGCCGACCAGGACGACATGGACACGCTGCTGCTGCTGCTGGGCGCGGCCGGGCTCAACTTCTTGATCGGCGTGCCCGGCGCCGACGACGTGATGCTGAACTACCAAAGCACCTCGTTCCACGACGCGCTGTTCCTGCGCGAAACCTTGGGCCTCAAACGCGCGCCCGAGTTCGAGGCCTGGCTGCAGCGCATGCAGATCACCGATGGCGGCGGCCGCGTGCTGCCGCCTTCGGCCCAGCACCGGCTGGTGGCCGGCATGGACGCACTGGCACTGGGCCATGGCTGAGATCGTGCCCGACCCCTGGCAGGCCTGGCGCCGCCACACCGCCGCCCGCATCGCGCTCGGCCGCGTGGGCGTGGCCACGCCCACCGACGAGGCGCTGCGCTTCGGCCTGGCGCATGCGATGGCGCGCGACGCCATCCACGCGCCGCTGGACGTGGCCGCTCTGCAAGCTGAGCTGCAGGCCGTCGGCTGGCCGGTGCTGCAGGCCCGCAGCCGCGCCGCCGACCGCACCGAATACCTGCGCCGCCCCGACCTGGGCCGCCAGCTGCACCCCGACGACGCACCGCGTTTGCGTGCCCATGCGCAGCAGCAGCGCGAGGCCGGCCAGCCGGCGCCCGACCTGTGCATCGTGGTGGGCGACGGGCTGTCGTCGCTGGCGGTGCAGCGTCACACGCGGGCGCTGCTGGCCGCGCTGCCGCAGCACCTGCCGGCCGGCTTCACGCTGGCGCCCATCGTCGTCGTCACGCAGGCGCGGGTGGCGGTGGCCGACGAGATCGGCGAGCTGCTGGGCGCGGCGATGTCGGCCATCTTCATCGGTGAGCGGCCGGGTTTGAGCTCGCCCGACAGCCTGGGCATCTACCTGACGCACGGGCCGCGGCGCGGCCGAAACGATGCCGAGCGCAATTGCATCAGCAACGTGCGGCCCGAGGGCCTGCGGCCCGAGGCCGCCGCCTTCAAGCTGGCCTGGCTGATGAAGCGCGCGCTGCAGCTGGGCTGCACCGGCGTGAACCTGAAGGACGAAAGCGACCTGGAGGTGCTGGAGGCGGCGCCCGCGGACCGCGCCTTGAAGTGATCAGTCCGAGGGTTCTTCCGCGCTGCGTGGTGCAGCGGCGCGCGCTGACCCCGCCACCAGATCGAACCGGAACAGCCGGCATTCGATCGGCCCGTTCCACATCGGCACGCGGCGGCTTTCCTTCAGCCGCATCATCGACGGCAGCTTCATGTCGGGGCTCAGCAC
>NZ_CAXFDV010000208.1:0-3461 GCF_964001545.1 uncultured Aquincola sp. | reverse complement strand
CGTCCCAATCCAGCGCCACGCTGGCGGCGCGCTTGAGCAACACGGCGGCCAGGCCGCGGCCCTGGGGCATCAGTTTGTTGACGGTGAGCATGGTTGTGGAGGCGGGCTAAAGCTGGATAATAACAACCGTTATAACAAACCTCGGAGCCAGCGATGTCGGCACTCAAGCTCACCCAGATCGGCAACTCGGTCGGCGTCATCCTGCCCAAGGAGGTGCTGGCGCGATTGAAATTGGAGAAGGGCGATACCGTGTTCGTGACGGAAGCGGCCAACGGCATCACGCTGACACCCTACGATCCTTCGCTGGAGGACCAACTCAAGCTCGGCCGGGAGTTCATGCGCGAGTACCGTGACACGTTCCATCAGTTGGCCAAATGAGCGGCTGGCGTTGGGTTTCGCGCGAGGTATTGCTGCTTCTGCATGAAGAGAGCCTGTCGGAGCATGGCGGTGCGCCAGGCCTTCGTGACGAGGGATTGTTCGAGTCGGCGCTGGCTCGGCCGTTGAACCTGGCCACATACGGCAGTCCGGACTTGGCTGATCTTGCCGCTGCCTACGGCATCGGGTTGGCCAAGAACCACCCGTTCATCGACGGCAACAAGCGGACGGCCTTCCTGGCGGTTGGCTTGTTCCTCGCAGTCAATGGTCAGAGGCTGGTGGCGACGCAGGCAGATGCCACGCTGACCATGCTCGACGTCGCCGCCGGCACCCTGGACGAACCGGCCTTCGCCGCCTGGATCAGGGCGCACAGCCAAGCCCGCTGAACAGATCCTCAGAACAAAAAATACCGCTGCGCCATCGGCAGCACCTTGGCGGGCTCGCAGGTCAGCAGGTCGCCGTCGGCGCGCACGGTGTAGGTCTGGGCGTCGATCTCCATGTGGGGGGTCAGGCTGTTGTGCACCATGTCGGCCTTGGTCACGCCCCGGCAGCCCTTCACCGCGGCCAGCGGCTTGTGCAGGCCATAGCTCTCGGCGGCACCGTTGGCCAGTGAGGCCGCGCTGACGAAGGTGAGCGAGGTGCGGTGCAGCGCGCCGCCGAAGCTGCCGAACATCGGCCGGTAATGCACCGGCTGCGGCGTGGGGATGGAGGCATTGGCATCGCCCATCGCGGCTGCGGCGATGAAGCCGCCCTTGAGAATCAAGCTGGGCTTGACGCCGAAGAAGGCCGGGCGCCACAGCACCAGGTCGGCCCACTTGCCCACTTCGATCGAGCCCACTTCGTGCGACACACCGTGCGCGACGGCCGGGTTGATGGTGAGCTTGGCGATGTAGCGCTTGACCCGGGTGTTGTCGTTGCGCTCGCTGTCGCCGGGCAGCGCGCCGCGCTGCTGCTTCATCTTGTGCGCCGTCTGCCAGCAGCGCAGCGGCACTTCGCCCACGCGGCCCATGGCCTGGCTGTCGGAGCTGAACATGCTGATCGCGCCCAGGTCGTGCAGGATGTCCTCGGCGGCGATGGTCTCGCGGCGGATGCGGCTTTCGGCGAAGGCCAGGTCCTCGGCGATGGACGCATCGAGGTGGTGGCACACCATCAGCATGTCCAGGTGCTCGTCGATGGTGTTGACCGTGTACGGCATCGTCGGGTTGGTCGACGAGGGCAGGAAATTGGCCTCGCCCACCACCCTCAGGATGTCGGGCGCATGGCCGCCGCCTGCGCCTTCGGTGTGGAAGGCGCACAACGTGCGGCCCTTGGTGGCCGCAATGGTGTTCTCGACGAAGCCGGACTCGTTCAGCGTGTCGGAGTGGATCGCCACCTGGATGTCGTGCAGCTCGGCCACGCCCAGGCAGTTGTCGATGGCCGAAGGCGTGGTGCCCCAGTCTTCGTGCAGCTTCATGCCGATGACGCCGGCCTCGGCCTGCTGGTGCAGCGCCTCGGGCCGGCTGGCGTTGCCCTTGCCGAAGAAGCCGATGTTCATCGGGAACGCGTCGGCCGCCTGCAGCATGCGGGCGATGTTGCTGGGCCCGGGCGTGCAGGTGGTGGCCAGGGTGCCGGTGGCCGGGCCGGTGCCGCCGCCGATCATCGTGGTCACGCCGCTCATCAGCGCTTCTTCGATCTGCTGCGGGCAGATGAAGTGGATGTGGCTGTCGATGGCGCCGGCCGTGACCACCATGCCTTCGCCGGCGATGATCTCGGTGCCGGGGCCGATGACGATGTCCACGCCCGGCTGCACGTCGGGGTTGCCGGCCTTGCCGATGGCGGCGATGCGGCAGCCCTTGATGCCGATGTCGGCCTTGACGATGCCCCAGTGGTCGATGATCAACGCATTGGTGATCACGCAATCGGCCGCTTCATGCGCGCCCGGGCCGTTGGGCACCTGGCCCTGGCCCATGCCGTCGCGGATCACCTTGCCGCCGCCGAACTTCACTTCTTCACCATGGCCGCCCGCGGCCAGTGTGTAGTCCTTCTCCACCTCGATGATCAGGTCGGTGTCGGCCAGCCGCAGGCGGTCGCCCACGGTGGGGCCGAACATCTCTGCGTAGGCGCGTCGTCCGATGCGTGCCATGTGTTTGCGCCCCTTCAGAGTTGGCCCTGCACCAGCCCACGGAAACCGTAGACCGTGCGTGCACCGGCGTAGTCGACCAGTTCCACCGTGCGCTGCTGCCCGGGCTCGAAGCGCACTGCGGTGCCGGGCGCGATGTTCAACCGCATGCCGCGCGCGGCGTCGCGGTCGAACTGCAGCGCGCCGTTGCATTCGGCGAAGTGGTAGTGCGAGCCGACCTGGATCGGCCGGTCGCCGGCGTTTTCGACCACCACGGTCAGCGTGCGCCGGCCGGGGTTGAGTTCATGGTCGCCGTCGTCGATCAGCAGTTCACCGGGCACCATCAACAGCTCCTTCAAGCCAGCAGCAGGCCGGCGCCCACCGCAGCCGTGAAGCCGCCGGCCAGGCGGCCCAGCCAGGGCGCGCGGTCGCGCATCGCAAAGCCCAGCGCCAGGCCGGCTGCGTGCAGCACGGCCGTGGCCGCCACCATGCCGGCCAGCGCGGCAGCGCCACCCAGCTCCGTGCCGTGGGCCGCGCCATGGAACAGCGCAAAGCCACCCACCAGCGCCGAAGCTGCCGCGGCCGGGAGCCGGCTGCGCAGCGCCACCAGCAGGCCCAGCACCAGCAGCGAAGCGGCGATCACCGGCTCCACCGCCGGCAGGCGCAGCCCCGCCGCGGCGGCCAGCGCACCGGCCAGCAGCAGCGCGGCGAACACCAGCGGCAGCCGCGCGGCGGCACCCAGGCGCTGCAGCCCACCACGCGCTGCGCCGGACGCGGGCAGCGACAGTGCGCCCCAGGTGCCCACGGCCAGCATGGCCAGCAGGTGGTCCAGGCCCGTGAACGGGTGCAGCAGGCCGGCCAGCAGGCCATGGTGGGCCGCACCATCCTGGCCCACGTGGGCAGAGGCGATCAGCGGCAGCGCGGCGGCGGCCAGGCCCAGCAGGGCGGCGCGGCAGGGGCGATGGGTCATCGGCAGTCCTTCTTGTGT
>NZ_CAXFDV010000207.1:0-5445 GCF_964001545.1 uncultured Aquincola sp. | reverse complement strand
CCATGCCGGTAGGTGAAGGTGGTGGCGATCTTGCCGTCGGGCCGGCGTTCGTAGCGTTCCACCGCGTCGTAGGCCTCGCGCTCGGGCCAGGTCGGGATCACCGCGATCACATACCAATCGCCCATGTAGCGGTCGATGTCCAGCCGCTCGGCCACGGCCAGCGGCGGTCGGGTGGGGGCGCTCTGGCAGGCGGTCAACAGCACGGCCGCGCCCAGCACCAGGCCGGCGGCGGCCAGGTGGCGCTTGCGCAGCGCGGGGCGGCGGTGAGAAGTCAGCAGGGTTTTGGGGATCTTCATCGTCGCGGCTTTCATCGCAGGCGGCGTGGCGCCAGACCATACCGGCGCCTGCGGTGATGCTCGTCGCAGGCCGCACGTGCTGCAACCGCCCCCGTCCGATAAGCCTGTAGGCGGTGGGCGCATGCGCGCGCTTCAGTCGTCCTGCGCCACCGCCACCACGCCGCCTTGTTCGATGGAGCGCTGCAGCGCCCGGATGATGCGCACGTCGGCCAGGCCCATGGGGCCATCGGTGGGCACCGGCTGGCCGCTGTGGATTGCCTCGCAGAAGGCATCCATCTCGGCCGCGAAATGGTTCACCGGCCGGATCAGCAGCTCCTCGGTGCTGGCCGGGCCGGTGCTGGGGCTGCCGCGGCGCAAAAACATCTGCTGGCCGCGGTACGAGAAGGCGGCTTCCAGATCGATGAAGCCCTCGGCGCAATGCACCCGCAGGTGGCGGCTTTCGGCGGCGCCGAAGCTGGTTTCGCAATGCGCCACCATGCCCGACGGGTAGCGCAGCAGAAAGGCCACGCTCTCGGGCACCTCGGCAAAGTCGGGGTTGTTGGCGGGATGGTGCGCAAAGGCCACGACCTCGGTGGGTTCTTCGCCCGTCACCATGCGGGCGGCGTTGATGCAGTAGATGCCGGTATCGCTGATCGGGCCACCGCCCTTGTCGGCCTGCAGCCGGATGTCGGGCGCGGTGGTCACCTGGCAGTTGCTGGCCATCAACGTCTTCACCGCGCCGAGGGTCTTGTCGCGGCACAGCGCCGTCAGCCGCTGGCTGAAGGGCTCGAAGTGCAGGCGGTAGGCGATCATCAGCTGCCGGTCGGCGGCGCGGGCCGCGTCCATCATGCGGTGGCATTCCTCGGGCGTCACCGCCATTGGCTTTTCGCACAGCACATGCTTGCCGGCCGCAAAGGCCTTGAGGGTGTACTCGGCATGCAGGTGGTTGGGCAGCACGATGTACACCACGTCCACCTCGGGCATGTCGCGCAGGCGGTCGAAGTGGTCGTAGTCCAGCACCCGGTCTTCCCCGATGCCATGCGCCCGCGCCACCGGCAGCGCCTTGTCGCGGCTGCCGCTCACCAGCGCCACCGGCCGCGCCCACTGGCACTGCGCGAACGCCGACATGATTTCCTCCAACGTCAGCTGCCCCAGGCCGACGATGGCGAAACCGAGGGGGCGTTGGGAGGGGGCTTGAATGGGGGAGGTCGAGGCGGGCATGGGGGCTCCTGCAGAAGGCAGCCCGTCATGGCAAGCAGCGGACCCGGCCTCGCTGCGTGCGGCCGTCAGCGCGCCCGCTCGCCCCGATCGAAGTAGTGCAGCACTGCGGGGCCCACCTGCAGAGTGGCGAGGAAGTCCAGCGTGCTGCCTGCTTCCGCCGCCACATCGTCGCCGGTGCCGAAGGCCTCGATCCGCCGCAACACCTGCGGCGCGCCGGTATCGCACAGCGCCCACAGCTGGGGCAGGCCGTCCTGCAATTGCACGCTCAGCAGCCGGGCGCCGGCCGGCATGGGCACATGCTGCGGGCCGGTGCCCACGCCGATGTCGAACTTCCAGATGTTCAAGGTCATGTCCTTCCTGCGTCGTGCAGGCGGCGGCGATTCTGCAATGCCCCGCTGCGGCTTCAGCCCGCCCCCCGCTCCCGCTCCTGCAACATCCGCCACTGCACCTTGCCCGTGCCCGACTTGGGCAGGGACTCGACGAATTCGATCAGCTTGGGGGCCTTGTAGGCGGCCATGTGCTGGCGGCACCAGTCGGCCACTGCCTGCTCGGTGACCTGGCCGATGGCGCCGGGCTTGAGCACTACCAGGGCCTTGACGGTTTCGCCGCGGCGTTCGTCCAGGGTGCCGATGACGCAGGCTTCCTGGATGGCGGGGTGCTGGTACATCAGCGCCTCCACCTCGGCCGGCCATACCTTGAAACCGGCTGCATTGATCATGCGCTTCAGCCGGTCGACCATGAACCAGTAGCCTTCGTCGTCCACTCGCGCCAGGTCGCCGGTGCGCAGGAAGCGCTTGCCGTCGATCTGCAGGAAGCTGCTGTCGTTGGCCTGCGGCGCGCGCCAGTAGCCCTGCATCACCTGCGGGCCGTGGATCACGATCTCGCCCACTTCGCCGGGCGCCACCGGCGCCAGCGTGCCGGGGTCGATCAGCCGCGCATCGACGTCGAACACCGGAATGCCCAGGCATTGCGGCTTGGGCCGGTGCGGCGGGTTGATGTGGGTGGCGGCGATGGTCTCGGACATGCCGTAGCCCTCGACATAGTCCAGCCCGGTGAGCGACTTGAGCTTGGCCACGATGGCCGCCGGCATCGCGGCGCCGCCGCCGCGCACGGCCTGCAGGCTGCTGAGGTCGAAGCGCTCCACGTCAGGCTGCGACAGGAAGTCGATCATCATCGTGGAGATGACCTGCCACACCGAGACGCGGTAGCGCTCGATGCAGCGGCCCACCGCCTCGCGGTCCCAGCGCGGCAGCACCACCACGGTGGCGCCGCTGAACATCGGGCCGTTGAGCCCGCCCGACATGCCGGTGACGTGGAAGAAGGGCAGCACGCCCAGGTACACCGTGTCTTGTGTGCGGTTGAACCATTGCACGCTGCCCACCAGCGTGGTCATCACCGTGGCATGGGTGTGCATGCAGCCCTTGGGGTGGCCGGTGGTGCCCGAGGTGTACGGCATCACGCACAGGTCGTCCGGCCCGCCCTGCAGCGGCCCGGGCGCATGGCCGGCCTGCACCACCGCCTGCCAGGCATGCACGCCGGCACGCGTGGGCACCGCGCGCGTCGCGCTGACGAAGGCGGGCACCGCCAGGTCGGTGGGCTGCTTCAGGTGGTCGGCATAGGTGGCCACCACGATGTGCTGCAGGCCATCCGGCACGCCCAGGTGGGGCAGCAGTTCGTCCAGCAGGTCTTGCGCGACGAAGGCGACACGGGCACCGCTGTCGTGCACGTAGTGGCGCAGCTCTTCGCTGCGGTTCATCGGGTTGACCGGCACCACCACCGCATCGGCCCGCAGGATGGCGTAGAAGGCCAGCGCCCATTGCGGGCTGTTCTGCATCTGCAGCAGCACACGGTCGCCACGCTGCACGCCGCACACCTGCTGCAGGTGGCCGGCCAGTGCTTCGGCCTCGGCCTTGAAGTCGGCAAAGCTCAGCGGCGTGTCGTAGAACAGCAGGAAGGGCTTGTCGGGGTAGCGGGTGGCCGATACCTCGACGTTGAACCACAGGTGGGTGCGCGGCAGCGTGAGGTGGTGGGCCAGGCCTGGCGGCCAGTGGGGGTGGGGTGCAGCCATCTTCACCCCCGCCCCGCGTCCAGTTGCTGCGCCATCGCCCAGGCCTGCTCGGCCAGCGGGCGGGCGCGGCGCCCGGCCTCCAGCGCGCGGGCGTTGGAGGCATTGCCCTGCAGCGCACGCGCCATCACGCCCTGCAGAATGCCCACCAGCCGGAACATGTTGAACACCAGGTAGTAGCCCCAGTCGGCCGGGCTCACGGCCTGCGGCTGGCCGGTACGCTGCAGGTAGCGCTGCAGGTACTCGGCTTCGGTGGGAATGCCCAGCGCAGCCAGGTCGGCACCGGCCAGGCCGCGGGTGGCGCCTTGCGGCATGTGCCAGGTCATGCAGTGGTAGGCGAAGTCGGCCAGCGGGTCGCCCAGCGTGCTCAGCTCCCAGTCCAGCACGGCCAGGATGCGCGGCTCGGTGGGGTGGAAGATCACGTTGTCGATGCGGTAGTCGCCATGCACGATGCGCGGCGTGGCCTGCTCGGGCGGCAGGTGGCGCGGCAGCCAGTCGATCAGCGCATCGGCAGCCTCGATCTTCTCGGTCTCAGACGCGCGGTACTGCCGGGTCCAGCGGTCGATCTGCCGCGCCATGTAGGCGCCGGGCTTGCCATGGTCGGCCAGACCCACGGCGATGGGGTCGACCCGGTGCAGCGCGGCCATCACGCGGTTGAGTTCGTCGTACAGCGCGCCGCGTTCGGCCGCGCTCATGCCGGGCAGCTGCGGGTCCCAGAAGATGCGGCCTTCCACGCAGTCCATCACGTAGAACATCGAGCCGATGATCGAGTCGTCTTCGCACAGCAGGTGGGCCTGGGCCACCGGCACTTCGGTGCCCGCCAGCGCGCGGATGACGCGGTATTCGCGGTCCACCGCATGGGCCGAAGGCAGCAGCACGCCGGGCGGCTTGCGGCGCAGCACGTATTGGCGCCCGCCGGAGGTCAGCTTGAAGGTGGGGTTGCTCTGCCCGCCGTTGAATTGCGCCACCTGCGTGCCGCCCGCATAGCCGGGCAGGTGCTCACGCAGGTAGGCGTCCAGCCGGTCCACGTCGAAGGCATGGGCAGGGGCCACGGGCCGCGTGCCGTTGAAGGAATGCTGAGGTTCGCTCATCAAGCCAGTGTGCCAGCCATCCGGCGTTTTGGAATGGGTGGTATTTCCCAATGCGCTTGTCGCGCAGCGGACATTCAGAAACTGCGGTATGTTCGGTGGCCCACCCGGCGCGGCCCCTTCCGTACCATGGTGGCCCCCGATTGCAGCCTCCAGTTCACCAGCATGTCCCAGCCCGAAGACGACCTCCCGGTTCCGCCCGGTTTCCAGACCATCCACCACGGCGGACCTTACTTTGCGGCGCTGGGCCCGGTGTACGGCAAGCCGGCCGAAGACGGCAGCGGCACCCAGGTGGTGGCGCTGCGGGTGCAGCACAAGCACACCAATGTGCTGGGCGTCACCCATGGCGGCATGCTGGCCACGCTGGCCGATTGCGCGCTGGGCATGAACGTGGTGCTGCAGCGCGACCCGCCGCAGTCGATGGTGACGGTGAGCCTGACCAGCGACTTCCTGTCGTCGGCCAAGCCCGGCGAGTGGCTGGAAGCGCACGTCACCATCCGCCGCCAGGGCGCGCGGCTGGCGTTTGCCGAATGCCTGCTGCAGGTGGAAGACCGCGTGATCCTGCGCGCCAGCGGCGTGTTCTCGGTCACCGGGCGTGAGCCGGTGAAGCCGCGCGTCAAGCTGTAAGCCGCCCCGCGCAGGCGGCGCTATATTGAGCCGGCGCACGCCGCGCACCTGCGCCCGCGCTGTCATGGGCCTGCCCACCCTTGCCGGGAGCCGCCGTGTCAGAGCTGGTCTTCGACCGATTCGTGCTGGATGTAGACCGCCGCCTGCTGCTGTGCGACGGGCAGCCCGT
>NZ_CAXFDV010000206.1:0-15878 GCF_964001545.1 uncultured Aquincola sp. | reverse complement strand
GCGGCCGGCGGCGTCACCAGCCTGGTGTGCCCGCCCGACACCGACCCCGCGCTCGACGAACCCGGCCTGGTGGAGATGCTGAAGTTCCGCGCCCGCAAGCTGAGCCGCTGCCGGCTGTTTCCGCTGGGCGCGCTCACCCGCGGCCTCAAGGGCGACATCCTCACCGAGATGGCCGAGCTGACCGAAGCCGGCTGCGTCGGCTTCTCGCAGGCCGAGGTGCCGATTGCCGACACGTTGGTGATGCAGCGCGCGCTGCTGTATGCCGCCACCTACGGCTACACCGTGTGGCTGCGCCCGCAGGATGCCTGGCTGGGCAAGGGCGTGGCGGCCAGCGGCGCCGTGGCCACGCGGCTGGGCCTGTCGGGCGTGCCGGTGATGGCCGAGACCATCGCGCTGCACACGCTGTTCGAGCTGGTGCGGGCCACCGGCGCGCGGGTGCACCTGTGCCGCATCTCCAGCGCCGCCGGGGTGGCGCTGCTGCGTGCCGCCAAGGCCGAGGGCCTGCCGGTCACGGCCGACGTCAGCATCAATTCGCTGCACCTGACCGATGTCGACATCGGTTACTTCAATTCCGCGATGCGGGTGACGCCGCCGCTGCGCCAGGGCCGCGACCGCGACGCACTGCGCGCCGGCCTGGCCGACGGCACGCTGGACGCGCTGGTCAGCGACCACAACCCGGTGAGCACCGACGAGAAGACCCTGCCCTTCGCCGAGGCCACGCCCGGCGCCACCGGGCTGGAACTGCTGCTGCCGCTGGCGCTGAAGTGGGGCCAGGACAGCGGCGCCGGCCTGGTGCGGGCGCTGGCCGCCATCACCAGCGAGCCGGTGCGGGCGCTGGGCACCTCGCTGGGCTCGCTGGCCGCCAGCGCCGGCCGCCTGGTGGAAGGCGGTGTGGCGGATGTCTGCGTGTTCGACCCCGACGAGCACTGGCAGGCGCTGCCTTCGGCCCTCAAGAGCCAGGGCAAGCACACGCCGTTTGCGCCCGAGCACACCGGCTTCACGCTGCCGGGCCGCGTCAAGGCCACGCTGGTGGCCGGCACGGTGGCCTACGAAGACACGGCAGCCGCGGCTTGAGCTTTCCGCGTGTGAGTGCGCCGCGCGCCGCCTGGCGGCTGCTGCGGGCGCTGCTGCAGTTGGCCAAGGGCCTGCTCATCGTGCGGCTGCGCTTCGCCGGGCTCGATGCCGCCGGCCGCCAGCGCGAGATCCAGCGCTGGTCGGCCGGCGTGTTGAGCGCGCTGGGCGTGCGCCTGGTGGTGGAGGGCCACCCACGGCCGGGCGCCGCGCTGGTGGTGTCCAACCACGTGTCGTGGCTCGACATCGCGGCGCTGCATGCCAGCTGCCCGCAGGCGCGCTTCGTCTCCAAGGCCGACGTGCTGGCCTGGCCGGTGGTGGGCTGGCTGGTGCGCAGCGTGGGCACGCTGTTCATCGAGCGGGCCAGCAAGCGCGATGCATTGCGCGTGGTGCACCAGATGGCGCAGGCGCTGGCGCAGGGCGATTGCGTGGCGGTGTTTCCCGAAGGCACCACGTCCGACGGGCAGGGCGTGCTGCCCTTCCATGCCAACCTGCTGCAGGCCGCGATTGCGCATGGCGTGCCCATCCAGCCGGCGGTGCTGCGCTATGCCGACCCGCAGCATGCGGTGAGCCCGGCGGCCGAGTTCATCGGCAACACCACCTTGCTGCAGAGCCTGTGGAACATCGTCAGCGCCCGCGACCTCACGGTGCGGGTGCGCTGGCTGCCGGCCCAGGCCAGCGCGCATGCCGATCGGCGGGCGCTGGCGCAGGTGCTGCAGCAGCAGGTCGAGCAAGGGCTGCTCGACCTGTAAGGCGCTGGATCAGCTCTTCTTGCCTTGGGCTGCCACCGCAGCCGCAGCCTTTGCAGCCGCCTCGGCATCACCCAGGTAGTAGTGCTTGATCGGCTTCAGGTCGGCGTCCAGCTCGTACACCAGCGGAATGCCGTTGGGGATGTTCAGGCCGACGATGTCGTCGTCGCTGATGTTGTCCAGGTACTTCACCAGCGCGCGGATGCTGTTGCCGTGCGCGGCCACCACGATGCGCTGGCCGCCCTTGATGGCCGGAGCCAGCGTCTCGTGCCACAGCGGCAGCACCCGGGCCACGGTGTCCTTCAGGCATTCGGTCAGCGGCACCTGGGCCGGATCGAGCTTGGCGTAGCGCAGGTCGCCGCGTTCGCTGCGGGCGTCGCCAGCGTCCAGCGGCGGCGGCGGCGTGTCATAGCTGCGGCGCCAGACCAGCACCTGGTCGTCGCCGTATTGCTTGGCCGTCTCAGCCTTGTTCAGGCCTTGCAGGCCGCCGTAGTGGCGCTCGTTCAGGCGCCAGTCCTTGACCACCGGCAGCCAGGTGCGCTCCATGCGGTCCAGGCAGTGCCACAGCGTCCAGATGGCGCGCTGGAGCACCGAGGTGTAGGCCACGTCGAACTCATAACCCGCCTCGCGCAGCACGTCGCCGGCTTGCTGGGCCTGGGCCACGCCGGTGGCGGTCAGCGGAACGTCGGTCCAGCCGGTGAAGCGGTTCTCGAGGTTCCAGGTCGATTCGCCGTGGCGAATCAGCACGAGCTTGTACATGGCGTGGTCGGGCCCGGTGGGGCAGAGCGAGGGAAGGCCCGAATTCTATAATTCGCGTCTTTCGCTCCCTGCTGGCCCACCCGTGCAATTCCTGATCGCCAATTGGTACCTCGTGCTCGTCGCCCTCGTCTCCGGCGGCCTGTTGCTGCTGCCCTCGCTCAAGCAGGCTGCGGCCGGTGGCGGCGCCGGGTCGGTGAACACCGGTGAGGCGGTGCGCCTCATCAACCGTGAGAAGGCCACGCTGGTGGACGTGAGCGAAGCCGCGGCCTATGCCGCCGGCCACGCCACCGGCGCCCGCAACGTGCCCATGAGCACGATCGAATCGGCCCCCAAGGGCCTGCCCACCAACAAGGCGCTGCCGCTGCTGGTCATCGGCAGCGCGGGCGTCAACGTCAACCGCGCCGCGGGCATGCTGCGCAAGGCCGGCTACACCGACGTGCGCACCGTGGCCGGCGGCCTGGCCGCCTGGCGTGAAGCCAGCCTGCCGGTCGAGAAATCAGCCTGAGCAAACGCCGGCCTTGCCCGCGATTCCTGCGCGCCGCATGAGGCTTTGACGGGCGGCCCGGTTCACAGGCCGGGCGCTTTCATGACAATTGCGTCATGAACACCGTCCGCATGTACACCACCCAGGTCTGCCCTTACTGCATCCGCGCCAAGCAGCTGCTGGCCCAGCGCGGCGTCAAGGAGATCGACGAGATCCGCATCGATCTGCAGCCGGCCGAGCGCGACACCATGATCGAGCTGACCGGCCGGCGCACCGTGCCGCAGATCTTCATCGGCGACAAGCACGTGGGCGGCTGCGACGACCTGATCGCGCTCGACCGCGCGGGCGGCCTGGTGCCGCTGTTGGGCGCCTGAGGTTTACCCCGGGGCGGCCTGCCCGGGGGCCGTCATGGACGCACGCCATAATCCTTGATCAAGCCCGCAGCCTGCGGGTTTTTGATTTCTTGGATGAACTCACCATGGCCGAGCAAGAACTGACCCCCGTGTTCCAGATTCAGCGCATGTACCTGAAGGACCTGTCGCTGGAGCAACCTAACTCGCCGCAGATCCTGCGCGAGCAGCAGGTGCAGCCCCAGGTCGACATCAACCTGGGCGTGTCGGCCGAACCCATCGCCGAAGGCGTGTTCGAGGTGTGCGTCACCGCCACCGTCACCACCAAGATCGGCGACAAGACGCTGTTCCTGATCGAGGCCAAGCAGGCCGGCATCTTCGAGATCCGCAACCTGCCGCAAGACCAGATGCAGGCCATCATCGGCATCGCCTGCCCGGGCATGGTGTACCCGTACCTGCGTGCCATCGTCTCCGACGTGTGCACCCGCGCCGGCTTCCCGCCGGTGGTGCTGTCGGAAGTCAACTTCCAGGCCATGTTTGAAGCCCAGCAGCAGCAAGCCGCTGCCAATGGCACCAGCCTGAACTGATCATGCGCATCGCCGTGCTGGGCGCGGGCGCCTGGGGCACGGCCCTGGCGGCGCAGGCTTCGCTGCGCCACCGTGTGCTGCTGTGGGGCCGTGATGCGGCCCAGCTGGCCGAGGTGGCGGCCAGCCGGCGCAACCAGCGTTACCTGCCGGGCATCGAACTGCCCGCCAGCCTGGGCTTCGAGGCCGATCTCGGCCGCTGCCTGTCGGCGGTGGGCGATGAGGGACTGGTCGTCATCGCCACGCCGATGGCCAGCCTGCGCAGCATGCTGCAGCAGGTGCCGCCGCAGGCGCGGGTGCTGTGGCTGTGCAAGGGCTTCGAGGCCGACACCGGCCTGCTGGGCCATGAAGTGGCGCAGGCGCTGCGGCCGGGCGCGCCTTCGGGCGTGCTGTCCGGCCCCAGCTTTGCCGAAGAGGTGGCCCGCGGCCAACCCACGGCCCTGGTGGCCGCCAGCCTGGACGCCGCCTTGAGCGAGGCCATGGTGCAGGCCTTCCACAGCGAATCGCTGCGCGTCTACACCTCGGCCGATCCGGTGGGGGTGGAAGTGGGCGGCGCGGTGAAGAACGTGCTGGCCATCGCCACCGGCCTGTGCGACGGGCTGGCGCAATCGGGCGCGGCCGGCGCGCCGGGCCTCAATGCCCGCGCCGCCTTGGTCACGCGGGGGCTGGCCGAGATGACGCGGCTGGGTGTGGCCCTGGGCGCGCGGCCCGACACCTTCATGGGCCTGTCGGGCCTGGGCGACCTGGTGCTCACCGCCACCGGCCACCTGTCGCGCAACCGCAAGGTGGGCCTGCGGCTGGCCGAGGGCCTGCCGCTGGAGCGCATCCTGGCCGAACTGGGCCATGTGGCCGAAGGCGTTTACAGCGCCCGCACCGTGTGCCGGCGCGCGGCCGAGCTGGGCGTGGACATGCCCATCTCGCAAGCCGTGGTGGCGGTGCTGGAAGGGCAACTCACGCCGCCGCAGGCGGTGGCGCGGCTGATGGCGCGCGACGCGAAGGCCGAGCAGGTGCTCTGACCGGCCGGGCCGATCAGGCCCACGGCGCGAGGGTGCTCAACCGCCGCCCGAGTAGCCGTTTTGCCGCCAGGCCTCGAACACGGCCACGGCCACCGCATTGCTCAGGTTGAGGCTGCGCTGGCCGGGCCGCATCGGCAGGCGCACCCGCTGGGCCGGCGCAAAGCTCTCGCGCAGCGCGGGTGCCAGGCCGGCGGTCTCGCTGCCGAACACCAGCCAGTCGCCGGGCTGCCAGGCCACGTCGCCGATCGGCCGGCTGCCATGGGTGGTGAAGGCGAAGCAGCGCGCCGGGTCGGGCTGTTGCGCGGCGACGAAGGCCGCCCAGCTGGCATGGCGCCGCACGTCGGCGTACTCGTGGTAGTCCAGGCCGGCGCGCTGCAGCAGCTTGTCCTCCATGGAAAAACCCAGCGGCTCCACCAGGTGCAGCTCGCAGCCGGTGTTGGCCGCCAGGCGGATGACGTTGCCCGTGTTGGGCGGAATCTGCGGCTCGACGAGGACGATGCGGAACATGCCCCCATTGTCCCCGCGCACCGGGTGCCCCCGCCAGCCGGCGCCGGGTGCTCCATCTCACGAGTCAGAAGGCGGAGGCGTGCGTGCGAAGGCCCAGACGTGGACAGACGCCGCCCCAGCCGCCAGCAGCGTGCGCGTGGCCTCGGCCGCGGTGGCCCCGGTCGTCACCACGTCGTCCACCAGCACCAGATGCCGGTCGCGCAACGGGTGGCTGCGCTCGGGCGGTACGTGAAAGCAGCCCTGCACCGCCTGCTGCCGCGCGGCCTTGCCCAGGCCGGCCTGGTGGCCGCCGTCGGCCACGCGCTGCAGCAGGCCTTCCGCAAAAGGCAGCGCCAGGCGCCGCGCCAGCCGGTGCGCCAGCTGGGCCGACTGGTTGAAGCCCCGCTCGGCCAGGCGCGCAGCGGTCAGCGGCATCGGCAGCACCAGCGTCGGCGCAGGCACGGCCGCCCCAGCGGTCGCCCCGCCCGCCGCATCGGCCAGCACCGCGCGCGCCATCAGCTCGGCCAGCGCGCCCGCCAGGTCCAGGCCTTCGCGGTACTTGAAGCGGCCCACCACGCCGGCCCAGGGAAAGCCGTAGTCGGCCACCACCACCGTGCGCGCAAAGGGCGGCGGCTGCGCGCTGCAGTCGGCGCAGGTGTGCACGCCGGTGGGCACGCGCAGCGCACAGCGGCCGCAGCGCGGCTGCTCAGGCGCAAAACGGGCGCTGCAGTCGGCGCACACCCGCGCACGCGCCCAGCCGTGGCACACCACGCACAGCGTGGGCCAGCGCCGCGCCGGCGGCGGGGCAGGGCGTGTGGCCGAGGAGGGCTTCATCGCCTCAATATACTGACCGGCCCATGTCCCAAGCCCTGCCGCATCAGGCCCCGCCGGCCGCCTCCACCGCCCGCGACCTGGACGCCGCCGCCGTGCAGCGCGCGCTGGCCCGCTGGGCTGCCGCCCCCGAAGCCCCCTGGCTGCATGCCGAGGTGGCCCGGCGCATGGCCGAGCGGCTGCCCGTCATCCGCAGCCAGCCGGAGACGGTGCTGCAGTGGTGGGCGCACGCCGGCGCCAGTGATGCACTGCTGCGCCAGGCCTACCCCAAGGCCCGCCAGCTGCTGGTGGAGCCCACGCCGGCCCTGCTGGCCCGCAGCAGCCAGGCCCAGGCCGCGCCCTGGTGGAGCGCCCGCCGCTGGACTGGCCCCGGCGCCAGCACGCTGCTGGCCGCCGACGTGCCCCCCGCGGCCGGCGGGCTGCTGTGGGCCAACATGGTGTTGCATGCCGCGGTCGATCCGCCGCAGCTGCTGGCCCAGTGGCGCCGCGCGCTGGCGGTCGATGGCTTCCTGATGTTTTCCACGCTGGGGCCGGGCACGCTGCGCGAGCTGCATGCGCTGTATGCCGAGCTGGGCGCCGGCAGCCCCGGTGCGCCGCTGGTGGACATGCACGACATCGGCGACATGCTGGTGCATGCCGGCTTTGCCGACCCGGTGATGGACCAGGAGCAGATCACGCTCACCTGGGCCACGCCCGAGGCGCTGCTGGCCGAGCTGCGCCAGCTGGGCGGCAATGCCGATCCGGCCCGCTGGCCGGGCCTGCGCACGCCGCGCTGGCGCCAGCGTCTGCTGCGGGCGCTGGCCGCCCGCGCGGGTGCCGATGGCCGCATCGCGATGCGCTTCGAAGTGGTCTATGGCCATGCCTTCAACCCGCCGCCGCGGCCGGTGGTGGCGGCTCAAACCGCGGTGTCGCTGGACGATATGCGTAGCATGGTGCGCGCAGGGGGCAGACCCACCAGGAAACACGGGCCTGACACATCCCCCTGACAGCCTCACATTGCTTCACGAAGCCGCTAGAATCCCGCGGCCTTTCGTGTGCGGACGTCAATCCCTGAAGTACGCCACGCTGGCACGCCGTATTGCCAGCCCCTTGCAAGCATTCGCCATGTCAGCCACCTTCGCTCACAGCTCCTGGTCGGCCTCGCAGCTCACGGCGGCTGGGCGCGCGCCGTGGCGTTGGGGGCAGGCGTTGGAGATCGAAGGCGCGCAGGCGCTGCAGTGGGTGTTGCGGCGCAATTGCTCGCTCACGCCGCGGCAGATGCTGATTGCGTACCTGTCGGTATGCGTGGTTTCCCTGGTCGTGGCCACTGGCTTCATGTGGCTCGGAGCGGGTATGGTGTTGGGTTTTGCCGGACTGGAACTCCTGGTGTTCGGCATTGCCCTGCTGGTGCATGCCCGCCATGTCGCCGACCGCGAGACGATCACCCTGCAGGGCGATGCGCTGAGCGTTGAAACGCGCTGCGGCAGCAGCGTGGAACGGATGGATTTTCGGTCGGCGTGGGTGCGCGTCGAACCGGTGCACGGAGAAGGGTCGCTGCTCGAGTTGTCGGGCCAGGGCCGCCGTGTGCGTGTGGGCCGCTATGTGAGGCCTGAATTGCGCGGGTCGCTGGCCCAGGAGCTGCGGCGCGCGCTGCGGACCGAGGGACGGCCGCACGACGGCGAGAACGATCTGGGAATGGAGCTCAAGTGACGATGAAGACGACGATCAAGCACCTCGGCCGATGGGGACAGCGGCTGGCAGGTGCCGCGGTGGCAGGCGCTGCGATGCTCGCCACGCATGCGGCCTGGGCACAGGTCAAGGACCTGCCGGGCGGCCCGGCGGTCAACCAGACGAACCTGCACCCGCCGGTCACGCGCATCGCCGCCGAGCAGATGTGGCTCCACAACTTCGTGATGATCATCTGCGTGCTGATCTTCGTCGCGGTGTTCGGCGTGATGTTCTATTCGGTGTTCAAGCACCGCAAGTCGCGCGGCGCCAAGGCCGCCAACTTCCACGAAAGCGTGGCGGTGGAAGTGGCCTGGACGGTCGCGCCCTTCGTCATCGTGATCCTGATGGCGCTGCCGGCCACTAAGGTGGTGGTGGCGATGAAGGACACCACCAATGCCGACCTCACCATCAAGGCCACCGGCTACCAGTGGAAGTGGGGCTACGACTACATCAAGGGCGAAGGTGAGGGCCTGGCCTTCCTGTCCACCCTGGACACCGCCCAGCGCGAAGCCTCCAACAGCGGCAACCCGCCGCCGATGGACGACTACCTGCTGAAGGTGGACAACCCGCTGGTGGTGCCGGTGGACAAGAAGGTGCGCGTGATCACCACCGCCAACGACGTGATCCACGCCTTCATGGTGCCGGCCTTCGGCGTCAAGCAGGACGCGATCCCCGGCTTCGTGCGCGACACCTGGTTCCGCGCCGAGAAGGTGGGCGACTACTACGGCCAGTGCGCCGAGCTGTGCGGCAAGGAACACGCGTACATGCCCATCCACGTGAAGGTGCTGTCGCAGGAAGACTATTCCAAGTGGGTGGAAGGCAAGCGCAAGGAAGCCGCCGCCGCTGCCGACGATCCGAACAAGGAATGGAAGCTGGAAGAGCTGGTTGCCCGCGGCGAGAAGGTCTACAACGCCAACTGCGCGGCCTGCCACAAGCCCGACGGCACCGGTGCCGGCCCGATCAAGGCGCTGGTGGGCTCGCCCAAGGTGCTGGCCGAAGACCACAACGTGCAGATCCAGGTGCTGCTGAACGGCCAGAACAACGGCGCGATGCCGTCGTGGAAGCAGCTGTCGGACACCGAGCTGGCGGCCGTGGCCACCTACACCAAGAACGCCTGGACCAACAAGACCGGGCAGATCGTTCAGCCCAAGGAAGTGCTCGCCGCCCGCGGCAAGTGATGGCCTGAGCCTACCGAACGAGGAAACACCATGAGCGCAGTTCTTGACCACCACGGCCACGCGGGCCACGACGACCACGCGCACGACCATCCGCACGGATGGCGTCGCTGGGTGTTCGCCACCAACCACAAGGACATCGGGACGCTGTACCTGCTGTTCAGCTTCACCATGCTGATGATCGGCGGCGTGCTGGCGCTGATGATCCGGCTGGAGCTGTTCCGCCCGGGCCTGCAGTTCTTCAACCCTGAACTGTTCAACCAGTTCACCACCATGCACGGCCTGATCATGGTGTTCGGCGCCATCATGCCGGCCTTCGTGGGCTTCGCGAACTGGATGATCCCGCTGCAGATCGGCGCCAGCGACATGGCCTTCGCGCGGATGAACAACTTCAGTTTCTGGCTGATGATCCCCGCGGCCATCATGCTGGTGGCGTCGTTCTTCATGCCCGGTGGCGCCCCCGCCGCCGGCTGGACGCTGTACGCGCCGCTGACGCTGCAGATGGGCCCGTCGATGGATGCCGGCATCTTCGCGATGCACATCCTGGGCGCGTCGTCCATCATGGGCTCGATCAACATCATCGTCACGGTGCTGAACATGCGCGCACCCGGCATGACGCTGATGAAGATGCCGCTGTTCTGCTGGACCTGGCTGATCACCGCCTACCTGCTGATCGCGGTGATGCCCGTGCTGGCCGGTGCCATCACGATGACGCTGACCGACCGCCACTTCGGCACGTCGTTCTTCAGCCCCGCCGGCGGCGGTGACCCGATCATGTACCAGCACATCTTCTGGTTCTTCGGGCACCCCGAGGTGTACATCATGATCCTGCCGGCCTTCGGCATCATCAGCGCCATCATCCCGGCCTTCGCCCGCAAGCGCCTGTTTGGCTACACCTCGATGGTGTACGCCACTGCCTCGATCGCGATCCTGTCGTTCATCGTCTGGGCGCACCACATGTTCACCACCGGCATGCCGGTGACGGGCCAGCTGTTCTTCATGTACGCGACCATGCTGATCGCGGTGCCCACGGGCGTGAAGATCTTCAACTGGGTGGCGACGATGTGGCGCGGCTCGATGACCTTCGAGACGCCGATGCTGTTCGCGGTGGGCTTCATCTTCGTGTTCACGATGGGCGGCTTCACCGGCCTGATCCTGTCGACCGCACCGGTGGACATCCAGCTGCAGGACACCTACTACGTGGTGGCGCACTTCCATTACGTGCTGGTGGCCGGCTCGCTGTACGCGCTGTTCGCCGGCGTGTACTACTGGGGTCCCAAGTGGACCGGCGTGATGTACAGCGAGACCCGCGGCAAAATCCACTTCTGGCTGTCGCTGATCTTCTTCAACGTCACCTTCTTCCCGATGCACTTCCTGGGTCTGGCCGGCATGCCCCGCCGCTATGCCGACTACCCGATGCAGTTCGCCGACTTCAACATGATCGCGTCGATCGGCGCGCTCGGTTTCGGCCTGATGCAGGTGTACTTCTTCCTGTTCGTGGTGGTGCCGATGATGCGTGGCAAGGGTGAGCCTGCCCCGGCCAAGCCCTGGGAAGGCGCCGAAGGCCTGGAGTGGGAAGTGCCGTCGCCGGCCCCGTTCCACACCTTCGAGAACCCGCCCAAGCTCGACGCCACGGCCACCCGCATCGTCGGTTGAGCACACGATGACCGGAAGTACGCGTCAACAGGAACAGCGCAAGGCCAATGTGCGCCTGGGGCTGATCCTGGCGTCGGTGGCGCTGATCTTCGCGCTCGGCTTCATGGCGCGCATGTGGCTGGTCGGGGGCTGAGCATTGGCTGAGCCGCGGCGCGACCTCACCCCCACCGTGCGCGGCGACAACCTGCGCATGGTCGGCAAGCTGGCCGTCATCGCCGGCCTGATGTTCGGCTTCGGCTACGGCCTGGTGCCGATGTACCGCCACATCTGCGCGGCGCTCGGCATCAACGTGCTGTCGCTGAGCGAGCGGCAGGCCACCTCGTACAACGCCGGGTCGTCCGGCCGCACGGGCAAGGCCAACACGCAGGTCGACACCAGCCGCACCATCACCATCGAGTTCGACGCCAACGCGCGCGGCCCCTGGGAGTTCAAGCCCGCGATGCGCTCGCTGCAGGTGCACCCGGGCGAGCTGGCCACGGTGATGTACGACTTCAAGAACGTGCAGAACCGGGTGATGGCGGCGCAGGCGATTCCCAGCTACGCACCCAAGCAGGCCACCGCGTACTTCAACAAGCTGGAGTGCTTCTGCTTCAACGAGTACACGCTGCAGCCGGGTGAGTCCAAGACCTGGCCGGTGGTATTCGTGATCGACCCCAAGCTGCCCAAGGACGTGACCACCATCACCTTGTCGTACACCTTCTTCGAGGTGCCCGGCAAGTCGTCGGCCGCAGCGGCGGCCGCCGTCACGGTGAAGGAGCCGCGCTCGTGAGCCTGAAGGAAGCCGCCAGCCGCAAGGGCTCGTTCCTGCATGCACTGCGTGCGGTGGCCTGGTCGTTCTTCGGGGTGCGCAAGAACAGCGAATACGAAAAAGACGTGAACCGCCTGAATCCGCTGCATGTCATCGTGGCCGGCCTGCTGGCCGCGGCGGCATTCGTGGTGGTTCTGGTTCTGCTGGTGAAATGGGTGGTGGGCAGCGGCGTGGCCGCCTGACCACTGCAAAACGATAGTAGGTTCGAGGAGAGCGAGCATGTCGGCAGCGACACATCAAGGGGCAACGCCCTACTACTTCGTACCGGGCCCTTCGCGGCATCCGGTCATGGCCGCCATCGGCCTGTTCTTCGTGATCCTGGGCGCGGGCCAGTGGGTCAACGGCCATGGCTGGGGCGCGTATTCGCTGCTCTTCGGCCTGGTGTGGTGGGCCGTCATCCTGTTCCAGTGGTTCGGTGACGCCATCCGCGAGAGCGAAGGCGGCATGTACGGCTCGCGCATCGACGTGTCCTACCGCTGGAGCATGGCCTGGTTCATCTTCTCGGAGGTGATGTTCTTCGGCGCCTTCTTCGGTGCGCTGTACTGGGCCCGCCTGCACTCGGTGCCCAACCTGGGCAGCCTGCAGAACGCACTGCTGTGGCCCGACTTCAAGGCCGTGTGGCCCAGCATGGCGCCGGGCGTCACCGCCTCGCCGGCCGGCACCGTCGAGCCGTTCAGCACCGTGGGTCCGTGGCCGCTGCCCACGATCAACACCGCGCTGCTGCTCACCTCGGGCGTCACGCTCACCATCGCCCACCATGCGCTGATCGCCGGCCACCGCGCCAAGACCATCGCATGGATGTGGGCCACGGTGCTGCTGGGCGTCACCTTCCTGATCGTGCAGGGCTACGAGTACCACCACGCCTATGCAGAGCTGAACCTCAAGCTCAGCTCCGGCGTGTTCGGCTCCACCTTCTTCATGCTCACCGGCTTCCACGGCTTCCACGTGTTCGTGGGCATGCTGATGCTGCTGTTCATCACGCTGCGGCTGATGAAGGGCCACTTCACGCCCGAGCGCCACTTCGGCTTCGAAGGTGCCGCCTGGTACTGGCACTTCGTGGACGTGGTGTGGCTGGGCCTGTACGTGGTGGTCTACTGGATGTGACCCCGGGCGGCCGCGGCCGCCTGCCGCGCCGTCAAGGCCCCGATCAAGAGCGCCGCAAGGCGCTCTTTGTCATCTGGGAATGCCCGTCGGCTGGATCCAGCCCATCCAGTAGGAGAACAGGATGAACAGGAAAAGCGCGATCGACAGCCCGACGCGCACTGCCAGCGCACGGGCCATCCGGTTGTCACGGCCCGGCGGCTGCCCGGGCTTGGGCCTGCGCAGCATGAACAGGCCGGCACTGCCCAGCGCCGCCAGGATGCCCAGCAGCACCACCGCCATGAGGATCTTCATGGCGTGGGATTGTGGCAGGCGATGCTGAGCCCGCGAGCCCGACGCGTCATCGTCACCGTGGCCGCGGTGGTCATGGCCGCGCTCACCTTCCGCCTGGGCCTGTGGCAACTGGACCGCGCGCAGCAGAAGATCGATCTGCAGCAACGCATCGACCAGCGCGGCCGGATGGCGCCGCTGGGCACTGCTGAGCTGGCCACCAGCGCCGCCGAAGCCGATGGCCAGTTCCACCGCCCGGTGCAGCTGACCGGCCGCTGGCTGCCGCAAGCCACCGTGTACCTGGACAACCGGCAGATGAACGGCCGGCCGGGCTTTTTCGTGGTCACGCCGCTGCAGCTGGCCGATGGCAGCGCGGTGGTGGTGCAGCGCGGCTGGCAGCCGCGCGACCAGCTCGACCGCGCCCGCGTGGCCGAGGTGCCGACGCCGGCCGGCGAGGTGACGCTCAGCGGCCGTGTGGCCCCGCCACCGGCCCGGTTGTACGAGTTCCAGGCGCCTGGCAGGGAACGCATCCGGCAGAATCTGGATCTTGATGCCTATGCGCGCGAAACAGGCCTGCGCCTGCGCCCGCTGTCGGTCTGGCAGACCGGCGCCGCCTCCGAAGGCCTGGAACGCGATTGGCCGAAGCCGGCCATCGATGTCGCAAGACACCAGGGTTACGCCTTTCAATGGTTTGCACTGAGCGCGCTCGTCGCGGGTTTGTATGTCTGGTTCCAACTCATCCGTCCCTGGCGGCAAGGCGGTCGGCGTGACGGGTGATCCGCTGAGCTTCACCGTCCATTCCATGCCCGACCCGGGCGCGGCCGCGGCGGATGCCAATGTGCAGCGCCGCACGGCCGTGGGCCGGCTGAAGATGCTGCTGGTGCTGGCCGTGTGCGCCTCGCCGGTCATCGCCTCGTACTTCACCTACTTCGTCATCCGGCCGCAGGGCCGCACCAACTACGCCGCGCTGATCGACCCGGTGCATGAACTGCCGGCTGCGCTGCCCTTGACCGATCTGCAGGGCCAGCCGGTGTCGGCCAGCACGCTCAAGGGCCAGTGGCTGCTGGTGGCGGCGGTGGACGGCCCCTGCGACGAGAGCTGCGAGCGGCGCCTCTTCATGCAGCGCCAGCTGCGCGAGATGATGGGCCGCGACCGCGACCGCATCGACAAGGTGGTGCTGTTCACCGAGAAAGCGCCGCTGCCGCCCGCGCTGCTGACCGCGCTGACCACCGCGCCCGCCGCCACCGTGCTGCGGGTGCCGTCGGCGGCGCTGGCCGGCTGGCTGGCGCCCGAGGCCGGCCAGCGGCTGGACGCGCACCTGTACGTGGTCGACCCCATGGGCAACTGGATGATGCGCGCGCCGGTGGAGCCCGATCCGGCCAAGCTCAAGAAGGACGTGGACCGGCTGCTGCGCGGCTCGGCCAGCTGGGACCAGCCGGGACGGTGAACGCATGACGGACTTGGTGGATTGGTCGCCGGTGCTGCACCTGGCGGTGCTGGGTGTGGTGCTGGCCGCAGGCCCGCTGACCTGGGTCTGGAGCCGCCATCGCGGCGGCTCGTCGGCGCAGCGGCTGCGTGCGCTCACGCTGCTGACGCTGTTCTTCACCTTCGACCTGATCGTGATCGGCGCCACCACGCGCCTGACCGATTCCGGCCTGGGCTGCCCCGACTGGCCGGGTTGTTACGGCAGCGCCAGCCCGCTGGGCGCGCGCGAAGAGATCCACGCCGCGCAAACTGCGATGCCCACCGGCCCGGTGACGCACGGCAAGGCCTGGATGGAGATGGTGCACCGCTACTTCGCCATGGCGGTGGGCGTGCTCATCACCGTCATCGCCGCGATGAGCTGGCTGGCCCACCGGCGTGAACGCGGGCAGGGGCCGTCGCCCTGGTGGGCCACGCTCACGCTGGTGGCGGTGTGCCTGCAGGGCGCCTTCGGCGCGCTCACGGTCACGATGAAGCTGTACCCGGCCATCGTCACGCTGCACCTGCTGTTCGGCCTGGGGCTGCTGGCGCTGCTGGCGGTGCAGGCCGAGGCCTTCGTGCCGCGGCCGGTGCGCCTGTCGCGCGCGCTGCAGTGGGGCGTGGTGGCCGTGGCCGTGCTCAGCGTGCTGCAGATCGCGCTCGGCGGCTGGGTCAGCACCAACTACGCGGTGCTGGCCTGCACCCAGTTCCCGACCTGCCAGGACAGCTGGTGGCCGCCGATGAATTTCGCGCAGGGCTTCGAGATCTGGCGCCACCTCGGCGTGACCGGCGAGGGCGTGCCGCTCGATTTCGCGGCGCTCACCGCGATCCACTACGCGCACCGGCTCATGGCCTACCTCGTGTTCGTCGCGCTCGGCCTGCTGGCCTGGCGCATGCGCCGCATCGACAGCCTGCGCCCGCAGGCCGCCTGGCTCGCCGGCCTCGCGCTGCTGCAGCTCGCGACCGGCCTGGGCAACGTGCTGCTCGGCTGGCCGCTTGCGGCCGCCCTGCTGCACACGGGCGGTGCCGCTGCGCTCGCGGTGGTGCTGGTCTGGGCGCTGTGCGAGAGCCGGCGCGAGCAGGCGGCCGGCGCCCGCCTGTCGCGCGCGAAGCCCGCCGTTCCACCTGGCGCCCCCCTGCGCGGCGCGGAGGTCCCCCGATGAGCACCCCGATTCCCCTGCAGCAGGCGCATGGCGCGAGCGTGCTGCGGCAGTTCTATGCGCTCACCAAGCCGCGTGTGGTGCAGCTGATCGTCTTCTGCGCGCTGATCGGCATGGTGCTCGCCGTGCCCGGCGCGCCTTCGTGGCTCGACGTGCAGCGTGCCGTGCTGGCCTGCATCGGCATCTGGCTGGTGGCGGGCGCGGCGGCGG
>NZ_CAXFDV010000205.1:0-6583 GCF_964001545.1 uncultured Aquincola sp. | reverse complement strand
TTGGCCCCCAAGCTCGCTGCGCTCGCGCCCCCCCGAGGGGGAGCACCCGCCCTTGAGGCGGCCCGGCGGGCGGGTGGGTCGGCTCCCAAGCTCGCTGCGCTCGCTCGCCTGTTAGCATCCCGGGCTGCTCCCCGTAGTTCAATGGATAGAACGAGCGCCTCCTAAATTGGGCAGCCGGCCGCGAAAGCGTCGGCTGAATGGAGTCAAAGTCGGTGAACCCTGTGGCAACCCCGGTTGCCGTGGCAACGCCGAGCCAAGCCCGGTCATCGGGAAGGTGTAGAGACTAGACGGCTCCTGCCTACAGGCCCCTTCGGCCCACGGCAAAGGCATAGTCCAGACCACGAACGCCCCAGGCGGCGGCGAAAGCCGAAGTGGTATGAAGCGCTAGATACAGGTTCGATTCCTGTCGGGGGGACCAGAGACTGGAACGTTGACATGTTCAAGAGCGCCGCCGAACTTGCAGACAAGATCCGACTGGGCGAAGACACGTTCCTGGAGCTGAAGGAAGTGCGCTTTGCCGGGCAGAGGATCAGCGCGCCGCACCGCAGCGCCTTGGCGGACGAATTGGCGGCGTTTGCCAATGGCAGGGGCGGCGTCTGCGTTCTCGGCGTTGACGACGCACGCCAGGTGATCGGCATTCCGGTTGACCACCTCGATCTGGTCGAAGACTTCGTGCGCGAGCTTTGCCTGGACAGCATCCAGCCTCCGCTGGCACCCGTCATTGAGCGCCTGACCTTGCCCAGTGCTGCCAGTGAACAACGGCCGGTCTTGAGGGTCGAGGTGAGCAGCAGCCTCTTCGTGCATCGCAGCCCGGGCGGCTATCTGCATCGTGTGGGCAGCGCCAAGCGCGAGATGTCGCCAGACTATCTGGCGCGACTGTTCCAGCAAAGAAGCCAGGCCCGCATCATCCGCTTCGATGAACAGCCCGTGCCCGGCGCAAGGCTCGCCGGGCTGAGGGACGACCTTTGGCAGCGCTTTGCGAGCCCCCGCTCGCAAGACACCCAGGAGGTGCTGCTGGACAAGCTGGCCATGGCACGCAAGGACGCGGATGGTGAGTGGAGGCCGACGGTCGCCGGGGTCCTGATGGCCAGTGCCGATCCCAGGGTCTGGCTGCCCAACGCCTTCATCCAGGCGGTCGCTTACCGCGGCACCGAGGTGCGGCCCGACGGCCACTCGCTCTACCAGTTGGACGCGCAGGACATCACCGGCCCGCTGGATGCCCAAGTGATGGGTGCCTGCCACTTCGTGCGCAAGAACATGCGGGTGTTCGCGACCAAGGCAGAAGGTCGGCGTGACATCCCGCAGTTCGACATGACGGCCGTCTTCGAGGCCTTGGTCAATGCGGTGGCCCACCGGGATTACTCGATCCACGGAGCCAAGATACGGCTGCGGCTGTTTGCAGACCGGCTGGAGATTTACTCGCCGGGCGCCATTCCCAACACGATGACCGTGGAGAGTCTGGCGTACCGGCAGGCCGCCCGCAACGAGGCCATCACCAGCCTGCTGGCCAGGTGCCCCGTGCCCGACGCCGATCAGCGTGACGTGGGACGAACGGCCATGATGGACAAACGCGGCGAAGGCGTGCAGCTGATCATCAGCCGCACCGAACAACTGACCGGCCAGCCGCCCACCTTCCGCCTGATTGACGAGTCGGAGCTGCTGCTCGTCATTCCCGCCGCAGTGCCGGTCACGCCTTGAGGCGCGCCATCCGCGCCAGCGGCTTGGATTCCGATTCGTCCTGCGCGGCCTGCAGCCGGAAGTCGAAACGCACGCGGGTGAAGGGGGCGGTGACGCCCAGCGACTCGTAGCCGGCCGGCGGGGTGCCGGGCTCCAGCGTCACCACCAGGCCGTCGCGGGTGGCGAAGGCGAAGTCGTCGTCGATGAAGGTGTCGCCCGGGATATTGACCTGCGTGGTCAGCAGGCGCTGGCCCGGTGCGGCCACCAGGAAGTGGATGTGCGCGGGGCGGTTGCCGTGGCGGCCCAGCACCTCGAACAGCTCCGACGTCGGGCTGTTGGGCGGAATGGCGTAGCCCGGCGGCAGGAAGCTGCGGAAGCGGTAGCGGCCCTGGTCATCCGTCTCGATGCGGCGGCGCAGCGCATAAGGCGCCTGGTCGGGATCGAAGTGCGAGTAACGGCCCTTCTCGTTGGCATGCCACACGTCCACCAGCGCCTTGGCCACCGGCTGGCCCTGCTCGTCCAGCACGCGCCCTTCCATCACCAGCACCTCGCCGCGCGGCTCGCCTTCGTCCACCCGCACTTCGTAGTGCGACAGCGGCGCGCCGGCGATGTAGAGCGGCCCTTCGATGGCGCGCGGCGTGCCGTCGGTGGAGCGGCCGGCGCGGCGGTCGGCCTCGTCGGCACGGATGTCCAGCAGCCGGTCGAAGCCCAGGCCGGCGGTGATCAGGCCCATCTGGCCGCTGGCGCCCAGGCGAGACAGCCAGTCGGCCGCCGCCCAGAACTCGTCGGCGTTGACGTCCATCTCGTCGATGGTGCGGAACAGGTCGGACACGATGCGCGCGGTGATGCGGCGCACCCGCTCGTTGCCACCGCCCTGGTGGCTGTTGTTGACGCGCTCCAGCAGCTGCTGGACGGTGAATTCATTGCTCATGGCTTGTCTCCTGGTTGGGATGCTGGCTCAAAAACGGGCCCTGGGGTCAACGGTCGTCTTCATGCACCGACGAGGCATGGCGGCACAAGGCCTGCACCTCGATGTCCATGTACGGGAACAGCGGCAGCTGCGACAGCAGCTCATGCAGCTCGGCGGGGCTGGCCACATCGAACACGCTGACGTTGGCGTAGCGGCCGGCGATGCGCCACAGGTGGCGCCAGCGGCCGGCGCGCTGCAGCTCCTGCGCCATCGCCTTCTCGCGGGCCTTGAGTTCGTCGGCCTGGGCCGGCGGCATGTCGTGCGGCAGGCGCACGGTCATCTGCACATGGAACAGCATGGGTCGGTCTCCGGGCAATCGTTGGGGGTCAGGCCGTGACGGCGACCTGGGTGCGCTGGCGGTCGCGGCGGTAGTGGGCCAGCTTGTCCTCGTCCAGGCTCACGCCCAGGCCGGGCGCATCGGACAGGTGCAGCTCGAAGTCGCGGTAATCGGGCCGCTGGGTCACCACGTCGTCCTTCAGCAGCAGCGGGCCGAACAGCTCGGTGCCCCAGCGCAGCTGCGGGCAGGCCGCAAACGCATGGGCCGAGGCGATGCTGCCGATGCTGCCTTCCAGCAAGGTGCCGCCATACAGGCCAATGCCCGCCGCCTCACCCACCGCGGCGGTGCGCAGCGTGTTGAGCAGGCCGCCCGCCTTGGAGATCTTGAGCGCGAACACGTCGGCCGCCGCTTCCTGCGCCAGCTCCAGCGCGTCCTCGGGGCCGTTGATGGATTCATCGGCCATGATGGGCACGTCGAAGCGGGCGGCCAGCCGGGCCAGCGCGGCGCGGTGGCGGCGCGGCACGGGCTGCTCCACCAGCCCCACGCCGGCCTGCTCCAGCGCGGCGATGGCGCCCTGGGCGGTGGCCTCGTCCCAGGCCTGGTTCACGTCCACCGTGATCAGCACCTCGGCCCCCAACGCGCGCTTGATGTGGGCCACGTGGGCGATGTTGGCCGCCGGCTCGCCCTTGCCGATCTTGAGCTTGAACACCCGGTGGCGGCGGGCTTCCATCAGGCCCAGCGCCTCTTCCACGTCGCGGCCGCTGTCGCCGCTGGCCAGTGTCCACAGCACCGGCATCGAGCGGCGCACCGCACCGCCCAGCAGCGCATGCACCGGCAGGCCCAGGCGCTGGCCCAGTGCGTCCAGCAGCGCGGTTTCCAGGGCCGACTTGGCATACGACTGGCCCTGCACCTGCCGGTTGAGCAGCGCCATCGCGGCATTGACGTTGCCGGCGTCCTGGCCGATGAGCAGTGGCGCCAGGTAGGCGTCGATCGCCAGCTGGGTGCTTTCGGGGCTTTGCTCGCCATAGGCCAGGCCGCCGATGCTGGTGGCTTCGCCGATGCCCAGCGTGCCGTCGCTGCAGCGCAGCTTGACGATGACCAGCGACTGCTGGTTCACCGTCGTCATCGCCAGCCGGTGGGCGCGGATGGTGGGCAGGTCGACGATGATCGCCTCGATCGAGGCGATGGTGGTCGGGGAGTGGGCCGGTGTCGCGTTCATGGCCACGATGTTGGTGCGCAGGCTGCCGGGCGTCCAATACCATCGGCGTCCCGCTCCATACCGCTGCGGTATGGCGGGCCCAGGACGAAGCGATGATCGAACTCCGGCAACTCCGCTACTTCGAGGCCGTGGCCACCGCGCTGAGCTTCAGCCGCGCCGCCGAGCGCCTGCACATGGCCCAGCCGCCGCTCAGCCGGCAGATCCAGCAGCTGGAAGAAGCGCTGGGCGCGCAGCTGATCGACCGCAGCGCGCGGCCGCTGCAGCTCACGCCCGCCGGCCGCTTCTTCCTGGAGCAGACGGTGCAGATCCTGGCCCGCCTGAAGGAAAGCGCAGAAGCCACCCGCCGCATTGCCGAAGGCCGGCGCACGGTGTTCGGCATCGGCTTCGTGCCATCGGCCCTGTACGGCCTGCTGCCCGAGCTGATCCGCCAGTTCAGGGCCTTGAACGCCGGGGTGGAGGTGCAGCTGTCGGAGCTGATCACGGTGCAGCAGGCCGAGGCGCTGAAGACCGGCCGCATCGACGTGGGCTTCGGCCGCCTGGTGCTGGACGACCCCGAGGTGCAGAGCGTGACGCTGCTGGAAGAGCCCATCGTGGCCGCCCTGCCCGCCCGCCACCCGCTGCTGCGGCGCAAGCAGCTGCCGCTGGCGCTCCTGGCGCAGGAACCGCTGCTGCTGTACCCCGCGCGCCCGCGCCCCAGCTACGCCGACCATGTGCTGCAACTCTTCAAGGGCCGCGGCCTGACGCCCCGCGTCGCGATGGAAGCCAACGAACTGCAGACCGCCCTCGGCCTGGTGGCCGCCGGCGTGGGCATCGCGCTGGTGCCCGCCTCGGTACGGCACCTGCACCGCAGCGAAGTGCACTACCGCCCGCTGGCCGACGGCGCCGCGGTGTCGCCGGTGATCATGAATGCGCGGGTGGGGGACGAAGGCGCGCTGCTCAAGCAGCTGCGCACCCTGGCCATGGGCCTGGTGCAGCGGCGCGCCACCGACTGACGCCGACGGCCCGCGGCACGAGGCGCGGTTACAACAACCGGACTTTTACGCCCTTCCTCGGCCGATGGCGGGGAAAGCGGGATTTCTAGACTGCCTCCACCCTTGTAGTAGGCCGTGGAGTTGGATTTGATCTCACGTTGTTCCCGCCCCCGGCATGCCGCCGGCCGCGGCATGATGTTCGGCGCTTTGCTGGCGGCGGTGACGCCCATGGCGCTGGCCCAGACCGATGCCGGTTCCTTGCTGCGCCAGAGCGAACCCCGCAATAACGAGCTACCCGGCCGCGCCCCCGCACTGACGACGCCGACCGCGCCCACCGCACCCGCGGCGGCCAACGGCCCGCGCTTTGAACTCAAGTCGGTCGAGCCCGAGGGCAACACCCTGCTCAGCCGGGCGGAGCTGGATGCGGTGCTGGCGCCGTGGATCGGGCAGCGCGTGGGCCTGGCCGAATTGCAGCAGGCGGCGGCTGCCGTGCAGCAGGCCTATGCGGCCCGCGGCTGGCTGGTGCAGGCCTACTTGCCTAGACAAGACGTGAGCAGCGGCCATGTGCGGCTGCGCATCGTCGAAGCCCGCTTCGGCGGCGTGCGTGTGGAAGGTGAGCCGGGGCGCTTCAACCCGGCGCTGGCCCGCGCCATCATCGCGGCGGCGCAGCCCACCGGCCAGGCGCTGAACCAGCGTGCGCTGGACCGCGGCCTCATGCTGTTGGACGACCTGCCCGGCGTGAGCATGTCGGCCAGCCTGCAGGCCGGCGAGCAGGAGGGCGAAACCGCCCTGGCGCTGCGGCTGACCGACACGCCGCGCTTCGGCGGCGAGCTGGGCTCCGATAACGCCGGCGGCCGGGCCACCGGCACCGGGCGCCTGTTCGCCACGTTGCGGCTGGACGGCCCGCTGGGCCGGGGCGACCAGTTCAGCACCACGCTGCTGCATAGCCAGGGCAACGACTACCTGCGCCTGGGCGCCAGCCTGCCCGTGGGCGCGAACGGCTGGCGCGTGGGCGCCAACGTGTCCACCCTCAGCTACGAGCTCACCGAGCAGACCTTCAATGCCCTGGACGGCCGCGGCCGCTCGCACACCGCGGGGCTGGATGGCAGCTACCCGCTGGTGCGCTCGCGCGACCGCAACCTGTACCTGCAGCTGTCGGCCGAGCGGCGCTACTTCCGCAACGAAGCCAACGGCGCGTTGGTCAGCCGCTACCACGCCGACGTCGGCACCCTGGGCCTGTCGGGCAACCTGTTCGACAGCTGGGGTGGTGGTGGCAGCACCGGCGGCGGGCTGGCCTTCAGCCTGGGCCGGCTCAACCTCAACGATTCGCCCAATGCCGCGGCCGATGCGGCCAGCCTGCGCACCGCCGGCGGCTTTGCCAAGCTGCGCTACAGCCTGAGCCGGCTGCAGCCCCTGAATGCCTGGCTGTCCGGCTACGCCTCGCTGTCGGGCCAGTTCGCCGATGGCAA
>NZ_CAXFDV010000204.1:0-3780 GCF_964001545.1 uncultured Aquincola sp. | reverse complement strand
GGTCGCTCGACGGGCGCGGCCAGGGTGGCGGTGGTCTTCATGGGTCTCCTTGTCGGTCTTCGGGCAATGGCGTGCCGCATGTTCCCTACAGCCGGCTTTCGGTCCGCTTTCGATGCACCCCGGGGAAAACCCTGGGCCGCCGGACGCGCCGGGCCGCCCCCGTAACATCGGCGGCCGCCGCGGCACCGGCTGCGGCACCCGCGAACAAGGATTTCCGATGAACCGGCCCCGCCTGCTGTGCCGCCTTGCCATCGGGCTGGCGCTGCTGGCCGGCCTGGTCACGGCCGGCATGGCCGCCCCGCTGCGGCTGATGGTGGCCGGCCTCGACAAGCAGATCTACCTGCCCGCGCTGCTGGCCGAGCGCCTGGGCTACTTCGCGGCCCAGGGCCTGCAGGTGGAGCTGCTGAGCGAAAGCTCCGGCGTGCATGCCGAAGACCAGCTGCTGACCGGTGCGGTGCAGGGCGTGGTGGGCTTTTACGACCACACCATCGCGCTGCAGGCCAAGGGCAAGTTCGTGCAGGCGGTGGTGCAGCTGGGCCAGGCGCCGGGGGAAGCCTTGCTGGTGGGCGCGGCGCAGGCCGAAGGCCTGGCCAGCCTGGCGGCGCTGGAAGGGCGCACGCTGGGCGTCACCGGCCTGGGCGCCTCCACGCAATGGCTCACACAGTACCTGGCCGCGCAGCAGCGCATCGGCCCGGCGGCGCTGCATTTCGTGGCCGTGGGCTCGGGCGAGAGCTTTGCCACCGCGCTGCGGCAGGGCCGCATCGACGCCGGCACCACCAGCGAGCCCACCGCCACCCGCCTGCTGCGCAGCGGCCAGGCGCGCCTGCTGGCCGACCTGCGCACGCCCGCCGCCACGCGCCAGCTGCTGGGCGGGCCGTACCCGGGCGCCTGCCTGTACGTGTCCAGTCGCTGGGCGGCCGCCCATGCCGACGAACTGCAGCGCGTGGTCAATGCGCTGGTGCAGGCGCTGCGCTACATCGCCAGCCACGGCGCCGAGCAGATCGCCGACCAGCTGCCGGCCGAGCTGCTGCAGACCGACCGGGCCAGCTATGTGGCCGCGCTGCAGGCCGGCAAGGCCATGTTCACGCCCGACGGCCGGATGCCCACCGGCGGCCCCGAAACCGTGCTGCGGGTGATGCAGGCCACCCAGCGCAGCCTGCAGGGCCGGGTGATCGACCTCGACCGCACCACCACCGACGCCTTCGTGCGTTCGGCGCGCTGAAGGCAGGTTGGCCATGCGCATCCTGCTGGTGGAAGACAACCAGGAGCTGGCCGAGTGGCTGGGCCGCACGCTGCGCCGCCAGCACTACACGGTGGACTGGGTGGGCAACGGCGCCGATGCCGACTTCCTGCTGCGCTCCGAGCGCTTCGACCTGGTGATCCTGGACCTGACGCTGCCCAAGATGGACGGCCAGGAAGTGCTGCGTCGGCTGCGTGGCCGCCACAACAGCACGCCGGTGCTGGTGCTGACGGCCAACAACACCACGCAAAGCCGCGTGAGCGAGCTGGACCACGGCGCCGACGACTACGTGGCCAAGCCCTTCGAGGTGGAAGAACTGGAAGCCCGCATCCGCGTGCTGCTGCGCCGCTCGTCGCAGGTGGCGCAGCCGCTGGTGGAATGCGGCGAGCTGGTGTACGACAGCAACAGCCATGAGTTCACGCTGCGCGGCCAGCCGCTGGCATTGACCCCGCGCGAGCGGGCGGTGCTGGAGCTGCTGGCGCTGAAGCTGGGCACCACGGTGTCCAAGAACGCGCTGGCGCAAAGCCTGTTCTCGCTGGACGAGACCTTGTCGGTCGATGCCATCGAGATCTACGTGCACCGGCTGCGCAAGAAGCTCGAAGGCAGCGATGCGGCCATCGTCACGCTGCGCGGCCTGGGCTACGTGCTGCGGCGCGTGCAGCGTGGCTAGAAGCCTGCGCAGGCGGCTGCTGGCCGGGGTGATGCTGCCGCTGCTGGGCGCGGTGGCGGTGGACGGCTGGATCAGCTGGCGCGACGCCCAAGCCACCGCCGGCCTGATGCAGGACCGGCTGCTGCTGGGCGCCGCCCGCATCGTGGCCGAGCAGCTGCACTGGCAGGACGGCGCCTTGCCCAGCCAGGTACCACCGGCCGCGCTGGAGCTGTTCGAGGCCGGCGAGGCCGACCGCGTGTACTACCGCGTGAGCACCGCGGCCGGCCACATCGTCACCGGCTATGCCGAGCTGGTGCCGCCCGCCGTGCCGCTGCAGCCCGAGCTGCCGCACTTCTTCAGCGCCGCGGTGCGCGGCCAGCCGGTGCGCGCGGTGGCATATCTGCAGCCGGTGCCCGGCGAGCGTGGGGTGGAGCCGGTGACGGTGGCCATCGCCCAGACCATGAACGGCCATGCCGCGCAGGTGCGCAGCCTGTGGGCGCGCAGCATGGGCCAGCAGGCGCTGCTGCTGGCGCTGGTGGCGGCGCTGGTGCTGCTGGGCCTGCGGCGTGTGCTGCGGCCGCTGCTGGCGCTGCGCGACGCGGTGCTGTCGCGTGAGGCAGGCTCGCTGCAGCCGTTGGCGGTGCCGGCGATGCCCCATGAACTGCAGCCGCTGGTGGCCGCCATCAACGACTATGCGCGGCGGCTGGACCAGTACGCCGGTGCGCAGCGCAGCTTCCTCCAGAACGCGGCCCACCAGCTGCGCACGCCGCTGACCGTGCTCACCACGCAGGTCAACTATGCGCTGCGGGCCGATGGCGCGCAGCGCCAGGAATCGCTGGAGGCCATCCGCGGCACGGTGGCCCATTCAGGCCGGCTGGTGAACCAGATGCTGATGCTGAGCGCCGCCGAGGCGCAGGCCGAAGCCGGGGAGGTTGATGCAGCCACGGCCGCCACCGACCTGGTGCCGGTGCTGCAGCAGGTGCTGGAACAGCTGGCCGGCCAGGCCGGGGCGCGGCAGATCGACCTCGGCTTCGAGCAGGAGCCGCCGGGCCCGGCCTGGGTGGCCGCGCCGCCGCTGGCGCTGCGCGAGATCGCCACCAACCTGGTGGACAACGCGCTGCGCTACACGCCGCCGGGCGGCATCGTCACCGCACGGGTGGAAGTGGCCGCGGGCGAGGTGCTGCTGCGGGTGGAAGACAACGGCCCGGGCATTCCGCCCGAGGAGCGCGAGCGGGTGTTCCAGCGCTTTTACCGCCTGCGCGACGCCGACTCCGCCGGCAGCGGCCTGGGCCTGCCCATCGTGCGCGAGTTCGCGACCCGCATCGGCGCCACGGTGAGCCTGCAGGACGGGCCGGGTGGGCGGGGGCTGGCGGTGGTGGTACGCCTGCCAGCCGCCCATTGATCAGCGCAACTCCAACCCCCGCGCCGTGAACTGCACCCGCGAAGCATCGGTCTTCAGGAACTCCTCCAGGTAGCCCTTGCCGGCCTTGCTGAGATTGGCCTGCGCACGCTCTGCATTGGGCGCGTCGGGGTTCTGCTTCAGCGCCAGCTGCGTGGTGGCCGTCATCATGCCCAGGATGGCCAGTTGCTCGTACATCTCCTGCTTCTGCTGCGCATCGGCGGCGGCGAAGTCGGGGTTGCGGCTGATGATGCCGCGCATCTGCTGCACAAGCGGTGCAAAGTGCTCATCCGGGAAATCGCTCTGGTGGTACGCCATCCAGCTGCCCACCAGGAGCGCGGCTACGGCGCCGGCGACGTCGTAACGCGGCACGCCGAAGCGCTGCTCGATCTGATGGTAGCCAGCCAGAAGCTGCTTGAAGCTGCGCTCGGCCTGCGAACGCGCGGCTTCGGGGTAGGCCTGGGCCAGCATGGCCGGCATGCGGCTGGCGCT
>NZ_CAXFDV010000203.1:0-4050 GCF_964001545.1 uncultured Aquincola sp. | reverse complement strand
GCTGGCTGCGTGAGGGCCGCGGCCGACGCGGACAACCAGCACTCGCCGGGCTCCAGGGCTGTCGGCACCGGCGGCAGCCGCCCCCCGCTGATGAGCGCCAGGCAGGTGAGCGCCATCGAATCGGCCATCTGTTCGAGCACGCTGGCCGGGTCGCACCCAAAGGCGTGGACCTCGGGCAGGTCTCGGCACCAGCCGGCAAAGCCCACAAAGGGCATGGGCCGTCGCCGTGCAGCCCTTACAACATGTCAGCCTTGTGACGCAGCGATGACGAATCCGCTGGCGATCTCCTGCCGCCTTGCCTAAAGTGCAGTGCGGCGCGCCCAAGAGGGCTGTGCCGTCCGGCAGTTCCACAGGAGGTCAACCGTATGCGTTCCTACATCGATCGTCTGCTTTCCGAGACGCCCTTGCACCAGGACGTGCGCCTCATGGGCGCGGGCACGCCGCTGGAGAACCCCTGGGTGTTCGACGCCGGCGCGCGTGACCTGCAGCTGCTGGCGGCCCGCGGCGCGGTGGACATCGTGCACCAGCAAACCCGGTCGGTGGACGGCCAGGAGGTGATCACCGACCTGACCTTCAGGCGTTGCCGCTGACCGAACATGTCTAGACAAGCTTGCAGGCCGTTGGGTGCAGGGCGGATGTGCAGCACCGAGGTGCACCCTGGCGTCTGCGATGAGCGCGGCGGCTGACGACCTCGAGCGGTTCGTCGAGGCCCAGGGTCCGGTGCTGCAGGCCGTCCGCGCCGAGCTGCAGGCGGGCAGGAAGCGCAGCCATTGGATGTGGTTCGTCTTTCCGCAGCTGCGGGGGCTTGGCCGCAGCAGCACCGCGCAGTTCTACGGCCTGGCATCGGCGAACGAGGCGCGCCGTTACTGGGCGCACCCGGTCCTCGGCCCGCGCCTGCAGGGCTGCGTGGCCCAGGTGCTGGCCACGCCGCCAGAGCGGTCGGCGCACGACATCTTCGGCAGCCCGGACGACCTGAAGTTCTGGTCCTGCGTGACGCTGTTCAACCGCGTGGTGCCCGACGAGCCGCTGTTCGCCGCCGCGCTGGCTCGCTTCCATGGTGGGCAGGCCGACAAGGGAACCCTGGACCTGCTGGCGCTTGCGCACCCGCCGCACGGCGGCTGAAAGCGCAGGTGCGCCTGCATCGCCCGGTGGCGGGCGCAGCTTCGTCAGCGCAGCTGCCGGCTGCGTCGCCGCCGGTGCTGCCAGGCTGCCCACGGCAGCAGCCCCAGCGCCATCAGCAGCGAGGAAGAAGGCTCGGGCACCGAGCGGACGATGCTGCCGTCCACGGCGTCCAGCACCTGCATCGTCTCGGGTATCTGAAAGCCCAGGCGGAAGGTGTTGTCCGCAAACACCGCGCCGCCGAACGCCGCCAGGAGGCCGAACGTGCCCCGCAGGACGAAGCGGCTGTGAGCGATGCCGTCCTCCACCGAATCGGCGGTGAGCCGCAAGGTGAGGTGCAGCGTGTCGGCAACGGTGCCGCTGGCGGAATGGCTCGCACCCGTGCTGCCCAGGTAATGGCGGTTGGCGTCGGCGGCGTAAAGCATGTACCCCAACGTGGTTCGCGCCGCGACGAAGCCGTCCGGGTCTGGCGGGCCGACCTGCACCGATCCGTGGCCCGTCAAACTGGTCGGCAGTTCACGGCTCAGGCCCAGCGATGCATCCCAGCTGGCTTCATAGGTGTTGGCGAAGCGCCCCTCCGACATCATCCAGTAGGGTCTCGTGCGGTCCGGCGACATCGCCAGCGCCACCGCCATGCCGCGCAGCACGCCGGTGCGGGTGGCTTCCGCTTTGCCGTAGGTGCCCGCATTGGATTCGGCATAGGTGAAGCCGCCGTCGAGCCCCAGGGCGTAGAGCTGGAATGCGAAGCTCTCGTCGTTGTTGTACGGCATGTACAACATGTCGGCCTCGCCCCCTTCGCCGCTGAAGCGCTTGATGGTGCTGAGCGTGGGCCGGATAGCGTCCACGAGCCGGTAGTTGCCCATGACGTCGGCCCTGGCGCCGTGGCAGTAGGCGAAGATGTCGCCGATCTGCCCCATGCTGCACAAGGTGCTGGCCGCAGACCACGAGGCGAATGACCAGGCAGCGACGGCGACGCCGCATTTCAGGCTTGTCATGAGTGCTTTCCTGCGTCGGAACGGGGCGGGGCGCAGCGCCCTCCGAAGCAGCGTAACGCGGCGCTGCGTGCCGGTGATGAGGGGGCCCGCTGCAAGTTAGGGGGTGCGTTGCGACGGGCGCCGCCGCGAACAGCAGCCGTCACGGCCCGCAGCCCCCGGATGACGATTTGATGACTTGGGCCTGGCACGCGGCGCGGTTAGAGTGCGCCGCCTTCGCTGTCACCTGCCATGAACAAACACCTCGTACCGGCGGTCCTGCTGCTGCTTGCCCTGGGCTGTGGCCCGGCTTTCGCCCATGCCGATGCCGCCGATGCCGCGGGCGGTTTCCTCGCCGGCTTTCTTCATCCGCTGCTGGGCTGGGACCATGTGGTGGCCATGGTGGCGGTCGGGCTGTGGGGCGCCTTCCTGGGGGCGCCGGCCATCTGGGTGCTGCCGGTGGTGTTCCCGCTGGTCATGGCCTTCGGCGGGGTGCTGGGCATCGTCGGGGTGCCGTTGCCCGGGGTGGAAACCGGCATCGCGCTGTCGGCCATCGTGCTGGGCGCGATGGTGGCCCTGGCCGCCCGGCCGCCCTTGCCGGTGGCCGCGGTGCTGGTGGGTGCCTTCGCCATCTTCCACGGGCATGCCCACGGCACCGAGCTGCCGGGGGCGGCCAATCCGCTGGTCTTCAGCCTCGGCTTCGTGCTGGCCACCGGCCTGCTGCATGCGCTGGGCATCGGCTTCGGGCTGCTGGTCACCCGACCGGCCGGCCGCATCGCGGTGCGGGGCATGGGCGCAGCGATCTCGCTGGTGGGCGTGGCTTTCCTCTTCGGCCTGCTGTGAGGCCGCTGGCCAGAACGCTGGCGGCCACGCTGGCGCTGGGGGCCGGCGCCGCGCGCGCACACAGCCCCATCCAGGGCGTGGGCGACTTCTATGGCGGCATGCTGCATCCGCTGCTGGTGCCCGCGCACCTGATCGCGCTGATCGCCGTCGGCCTGTGGCTGGCCCAGCAACGGCCAGTGAGCGGCCGCGCCCTGAGCGCCACGCTGCTGGCCGTGCCGCTGGGCATGGTGGCCGCTGCCATCGGCGGCTGGCAGAACCTGGAGCTGCCGCTGCTGGCCGTGGGCGCCGCGGTGGCCCTGGCGGTGGCGCTGGCGCGTGAACTGCCCTGGGCCTGGCGCGCCGGAGTCGGCGCCTGGCTGGGGGCGCTGCTGGGCGCCGATTCGTTGCCCGACGGGTTGCGCGACCGTGCGCTGTGGATGTCGCTGGGCGGCACCTGGCTGTCGGTGTTCCTGGTGCTGGCGCTGGTGGTGGCGCTGAGCGACCTGGCCGTGCGCCCCTGGATGAAGATCGGCCTGCGGGTGCTGGCGTCCTGGCTGGCCGCCGCGGCGTTGCTGGTGCTGGCCCTGGCGGCCCTGGGGCCCACCGGTGCACCCGGGTCGCAGGCGACCGCCGCAGCGCCGTCATGCGGGCGACATGCCGCATGGTTAGCATCGCGCGCCTAGTCGCCCGCCTTTGACGCTGACCACGATGCCCCATTCCGCCACTGCCGCCCAGGCCAGGATGCGCCGTGCCCGTGGGCCGGTGGTCTGGCTGCTGGTGCTGGCCCTGGCGGTATACGGCTGCTCTTCGGTGCTGGTGCAGTTGCTGGGTCCGGCGCACCGGCACACGACCAGCCTCTCGGCCAGCCCCAGCTGGCTGCACCAGGCCGGCGAGGCACTGCGACAGGTGCGCGCCTGGCGGGCCGAACTGCATGCGCGCTGGCTGCCGCCCGGACATGACGGCCTGCACGGCACTGCGCACCCGCATGCCCATCCGCACCCGCATCCGCACCCGTCGGTGGCGGGCGATGCCGCCTTCGCGTCGGCCGACGACGCTTCGCTGGCCCATGCCCATGCGCATGCCACCTTCCAGCGCCATCACCACGACCCGCACGATGCCACGGTGATTGCCCTCGATG
>NZ_CAXFDV010000202.1:0-8537 GCF_964001545.1 uncultured Aquincola sp. | reverse complement strand
CGGCTCGCCCGGCGGGCCCGGGGGTACCACGCAGGCCCAGCCGTGCATGGTCTCGGTGAACTGGAAGGTGGGCGACAGCAGCGTCGGCTTGTCGCGGATCACCTCCTTGAGCAGGGCTTCACCCACCTCGATGGCGCCGTCTTCCAGCGCCTCCTCGATCTTCTTGAGCAGGCCTTCGATGCCACCCATCAGGCCCTGCAGATCGTGCCCCAGGCGCTGCAAGAGGCTTTCATGCGCGGGGGCCGGTGCCGGCGCCGGGGCCGGCACGGGCGGCAGCGGCCCGGCCGCGGGCAGGCCGAGGTCCAGCGTCCAGCCGCGCGCCTGCGCCAGCAGGGCCACGGTGCGCTCGGCCACCGAAGCGATGGTCAGCAGCGGGTTCACGCCCACCGGCCCGGGCATCACCGCGCCATCACACACGTACAGCCCCGGGTACAGCGCATCGGCGCCCTGCCCCGCCGGGTTCCACACCTGGCCGCGGTCGTTCACCACGCCGTTTTTCACGTCGTCGGCCATGCCGCAGCCGCCCACCGGGTGCACCGTCACCAGTTGGTGGCCCATCGGCGCCGTCCACAGCGGGTTGGGCATGAATTCGCCCTGGGTGGCGCGGGCGGCGTCCTGCAGCCTGGCGTTGTCGCGGACCACGGCGGCGTTCAGGCCGGCACCGGGCCATTCGATCAGCAGCCGGTCATCGGCCAGCTTCAGCCGGCCGCCGGCGTCGTCCACGCTCATCACCAGGTAGGTCTGGCTGCGTGCGGCCGGCCCGGTGTAGGCCAGCGCGGCCAGGCCGGTGGGGTCGGTCTGCACGGCGGTGCCCACCAGCTGCGCGTCCTTCAGGCGCAGCTCGGCCTGGGCGGTGCCGTACTCGAAGAAGCCGCCGCTCTGCGTCTCGGCCAGGAAGTAGCCCGCCGCCACCAGCGAAGCCATCGCGCCGGGAATCACGCCTTCTTCGATCACCAGGCCGTCGCCGGGCTGCCGGGCCGTCAGGCGCAGGTCGATCAGGCCGGTGATGCAGGGCCCGGGCAGGTTGGCCGCCGCCACCGTGTTGGTGCCCACGCCCACGCCGTTGATGTTGGCCCACTGCGCGGGCTGGCCGGCCGGCGCATCGTTGCGCCAGTAGTTGTCGTAGCCGAAGGCCAGCACGTCGCCGTTGCCGGAAAAGCGTTCGCCCAGCGTGTCCGACAGCGGCAGCCCCTTGTCGCGCGAGCGCAGCAGGATCTCGGTGCTGCCCAGCGCGCCGGCGCCCAGCATCACAATGTCGGCGGTGACGCTGCGCGCCTCGGGCGCCGTGCCCGCGGCCCCGCCACCGGCCATGAAGTGCACCCGCCAGCCATCGCCTTCCCGCGTGAGGTGGCTCACCTTGCACTGGGTGTAGATCTCGGCGCCGTGGTTGCGGGCGTCGGGCAGGTAGTTCATCAGCGTGGTGTTCTTGGCGCCCACGTTGCAGCCGCTGCAGCAGTCGCCGCACAGGGTGCACTTGGGCTGCGCCACGCCGAAGGGGTTCGTCTGGTCGACGAAGTTCACCGTGATGGGCGGGCGGCTGAAGAGCTGCTTCATGCCCTTGGCGGCCATCTGCAGCGCGTCCAGCTTGTTCAGCGGCGGCCAGTCCTGCGGGTACGGCGTGGGCGCCAGCATCGCCCGCGCCCGCTCGGCGAAGGTATCGAGCAGGTCCGGGTGGTCCTGGAACACCTGCGGCCAGTGCTCGGCCTGCAGCAGGCGCTTGTCCATCTCCAGCGCCACGTTGGCATTGATGAGCGAGGTGCCGCCCAGGCCGCAGCCCACCAGCGCGTTGACGTCGTCGTTCAGGTGCAGGTTGTACAGGCCATCGGGCCTGCCCAGGGTGCCGCGGGCGGTGTCCACCTGCATCTCGGCCTGGGCGCTGGCCAGGTCGTTGGGGTACTGGCCGGGCTGCAGCTCGCGGCCGCGTTCCAGCACGCACACGCGCTGGCCGGCACGCGCCAGCCGCGACGCGGCCACGCCGGCCCCATAACCCGAACCCACGACCACCACGGTGTAATGCGCGGCCATGCGGCCGATGGGCAGCGAAAGCGTCTTGCTCATGATTGCTGGGGCTGGAAGAAGCGGTCGAGCAGGCGGGCCGCCTGCAGCTCGGCGGCCGCACAGGCCGCCTGTGAAAACACCTGCCAGGCGGCGCGTTGCGCTTCCACCGCGCCCAGCAGCGCATCGCGCAGCGGGTTGGGCTGCGGCCGCATGCTGCCCACGTCGGACACCTGCACCGGCTTCATGTGGCCGTTGGCCGGGTCCTGGAACAGGCGCAGCGAAGCCACGTTGAGCGCAGCGTCCACCAGCACCGCGGCGGCGCCCTGGGTGCCGCCCATGGTGGGCTGGTCGATCACCCAGCCGCCGGTGTTGTAGACGGCCACCGGCATCGGATAGCCGGGCACCGCGAACTCGCGCTCGAACGGCTTGTGGGTGTGGCCGTAGATGAAGCGGGTGGCGCCCAGGCGCGTGGGCGCGGTCGGCGAGACCTTCGCCAGCGCCTCGTCGAGCTGCCGCTTCAGCGGCCCGGCCAGGTAGTCGATCAGCAGCTGGCGGCCGCTGGCGCTCATCAATTGCAGGTCGTCGTCGCGCTCGCTCTCGGCGCCGCGGCCGATGGTCACGTCCATCAGCGCGCGCAGCAGCTGCTCCACCGTCAGGCCCTGCACCGTCTGCGTCTGGCCGCTGATGCCCAGCGTGCGGCTGAGCAGCTGCGCGGCCTGGTCGCCCGCGAGTTCGGTGAAGGTGCGTGAAGCGCCGGCATCGCGCAGCACCTCGTACAGCGTGAGGGCGCTCTGGCCGGTGGTGCCGGCACTGCCCAGGTCGCTCCAGAGGAAGTCCACCCAGGGCCCGTTCTGGCCTTCGATGGTGGCCACGTCCTGGGGCGGCGGGGTTTGCCACACCGCCTGGTTGAGCGACGACATCACGGTATAGGTGCTGTCCACGTAGTGGCCGTGGTGCATCAGCACGCAGCGGCCGCTGGCTTCGTCGAACAGGCCCAGGTTGGGGTAGACGATGCGCACCGTGGCATCGGCCAGGTGCGGCTGGCGGCGCATCAGCTGTGTCAGCAGCTCGCTGCGCACCGGCGTCTTCTCCTTGTCAGGGAACAGCGCGGTGGTGTCGATCAGGTCCGGTGGCAGGTCGCCCGGCGGGTCCAACTGGTCCAGGTACTGGCGGTCCTGGGCCACGCGCCACAGGTGGTGGTCGTGGTTGCCGGGCACATACAGCACCTGGGTGCTGAACAGCTGCGGGCCATCGGCCGGGTACAGCGCCTGCACGAAGCAGTTGAAGGCGGCTGCCACGTCGCCCATGGGCGACAGGCCCATGTCCAGCACGTCGCCCAGCAGCACCAGCGTCACCGGCGGGCTGCCGGGGCTGGCGGCCTGCAGCGCGGCCACCGTCTGCCGCAGCGCCTGCCCGAAGGCCACCAGGGTGGCGCTGGGCCGTTTGGGGTCGGGCTGGTCCTTGTCGTCGCTGGAGGTCAGCAGGCTGTAGGCCGCGCCCAGGTGCAGGTCGGACAGGCAGAGGTAGCGCAGCGCATGCGGCTGGGCGTCCACGGCGGGGGTTTGCGCACTCATGCCATCGTCTCCATCTCGGGGGTGGTGCAGGTCTGGGGTTGACGGGCCACGCAGGCCATCACCGCGTCGCGCACGGGTTTTTCGCGCGGGTCGTTCCACTTGTAGAGGCCCAGCTTGCGTGTGACGTAGGCATAGCCCAGGCCGGTGGCCGGGTCGCCGAACGCAAAGCTGCCGCCCACCGCGAAGGTGCCGAAAGCCGCCGGCGAGCTGCCGAACTGCAGCCAGGGCGACGGCTTTTCCAGCCCCAGCGAGTACATCAGCGAGGTCTTGAGCACCTGGTCGCGCCAGCCGTTGCGCGGCGCAGGCGGCGCATCGGCCAGCGCCTGGAGCACCGCGGGCGACACGCCCAGCCGCCGGCCGCCGGTGGCGAACTCGTGATAGACCGTGGCCAGCGCGGTGGCCGAGCCGATGCCGCCGGCGCCGCCGTTCTCGATCGGCCACCAGGCCGGCGTGTCCAGCGCCGCCGGCCCCTGCAGCAGCAGCGGGTTGTTGAGCGTGCGAAAGGTCAGGCACCAGGGCCAGAACATGCCCAGCACCATTAGCGGCGGCAGCGTGTCCATCGCGAACAGCATGCGCCAGGCCGCGAAGCCCTGGATGCGTGCGATGCGCTCGCGCGGCACCGAAGGCGGCAGCCCGATGTGGAAGTCGGCGCCCAGCGGCGCAGCGATCTCGTCGGCGAAGAAGCGGCCCAGGGTGCGGCGCTGCGGGTCGGTGCGGCGGATCAGCTCGCTGGCCAGCCAGCCGATGGTGTAGGCATGGTTGCCGGCCCAGTCGCCGGGCGTCCAGTTGGGCGCCTGGCGGGCCAGCGCGGCGGCCAGGGTGTTCTGGTCGCCCATGTTGCCCAGGCTGAGCTTCAGGTCCATCGCGGCCATGCCGGCCTGCTCGGACAGCAGCTGGCCGATGGTCACGTCCTGCTTGCCGTTGGCCGCGAACTCGGGCCACACCTCGGCCACCCGCTGCTCATAGCGGAACAGCCCGCGGGAGACGGCCAGCGCCGCCGCCAGCCCGGTCATGCCCTTGGTGAGCGAATACACCAGCACCAGGGTGTCGGGCTGCCAGGGCTGGGTCTGGGCCACATCGGTGGTGCCGCCGCGCAGCTGCACCACGGTGCGGCCGCGGTGCAGCACGGTGCAGGCGGCGCCGGTTTCGCCATGCTGGGCAAAGGCCTGGGCAAAGGCTTCGCGCACCGGCTCGAAGCCGGGCGCCACGTCGCCCTGGATGGGCGGGTTGGGGTTGGAGGTCGCGGACATCAACTGCCTTCCACGAGTTGCCTGAGACGGGTGACGAAAGGGGTGGGCGCTGCGCGCTGCAAGGTGGCCAGCACCGCGGTGGGCAGCGGCAGCGCTTCGCCGGGGGTGCCGGCGCTGCGCCAGGCGCGGGCCAGCTCCAGCGCAATGTCCACCTGCTGCAGCCCGGCGCGCCGCTCTTCGGCCAGCGCCAGCGCCTGGCTGAAGGTGCGCCAGGCCGCGGCGCGGTCGGTGGGCAGCAGCAGCTGGGCACGCAGGCTCAGCAGCAACGGCTCGAACACACGCATGCCGCCCTGGCACATGGCGGCCTCGGCGGCCTGCAGGTGCGCCTGCGCGGCCTCGTGCCGGGCGGCCTGCAGGCTCACGCGGGCCAGCACCAGGTGGTGGCTCACCGCCACCAGCTCGACGCCGGCGGCCATCACCGCTTCGCCGGCCGCCCTGAAATCGGCCAGCGCCTGCGCCGCCAGCGCGGGGTTGGGCAGCTGGGCCAACGCGATGTTCATGCGCGACAGCGCCAGCCAGTGCGCAAACTCATGCCGGCGCGCGATGTCGGCCACCGCCTGTGCCTCGGCCATGGCCGGCGCGGCCAGACCGTTGAGCAGCATGAACCCGCTGAGGTAGAAGCCGGCAAAGGCCTGCGAGCCCGGGTGCGCCAGCTCACCGGCCAGGCTTTGCGCACGGCGCAGCGCCTGCTCGGCGCGTTCGAAGTCGCCCATCACGTTCAGCGCGCAGCCCAGGATGCTGCCGGCCATCACCGCCGGCGAAGCCCCGTACTGCAGCGCCAGCGCGCCTTCGGTGGCCGCATCGTGCAGCGCCAGCGCAGCCTGCAGGGCCTGCGCCGATTCGACGCAGCGGCCCTGCAGGTACAGCACGATGCCGCGGGCGGTGTGGGCGGCCAGCAGCCGCGCCGGCTCGTCGGCTTCTCGGGCCATGCCCAGCAGCTGGTCGGCCATGGCCTCGGCCTCGTGCAGCAGCGCGCGGTTGTAGTAGTGGCGCCAGAGCATCCAGCTGGCGGCAAAGCGCGGGGCCACCGGCCCGCCCTGGCGGATCAGCGCACGCGCCCGCTCGCAGGTGTGCACCAGGCGCGGCTCGGCATAGCCGTGCAGCACGGTCAGCGAATGGCCCAGCGCCACATGCGCCTGCAGCAGCCGGCCGGCGGCGGCCTCGTCGCGGCTGGCGTCGTCGCCTTCTGCTTCCAGCCTGTCGATGGCGGCTTCGAAGTGCCGCGCGGCCACCGCATGCGCCGCCTGGCGCGCGGCCTTGGCGCCGGCCTGCATCGCGTAGCTCACCGCCTTGTCCTGGCTCAGGCCCAGGCCGTAGTGGTAGGCCAGCAGCTCCAGCGCGTCTTCCAGGCGGTCGGCATGGCGCTGCTCCAGCAGGCGGGCCACCTGCTCATGCAGCTCTCGCCGTTGGCGCTGCAGCAGGCCGTCGTAGGCCACCACCTGGCTCAGCGCATGCCGGAAGCGGTACGCCGGCTCAGGCACCAGCCGGGTGGGCTGCACCAGGGCGGCGGTGGCCAGCAGCTGCAGCGCGGCGGGCACCTGATCGGGGGCGGGCCACAGCGCTTGCAGCTCGCTTCGGCTGAATTCGCGGCCGATGACGGCGGCCAGCCGCACGATGCCCTGGGCATCGGCCGGCAGCAGATCGAGCCGCGCCTGGATCACCGCCTCGATGGTGCTGGGCAGCTCCACCGCCGCCAGCGGCCGCCGCGCGGCCAGCGCACCATCGGCGGCCAGGTGCAGGTGGCCCAGGTCCATCAGGGTGCGACACAGCTCCTCGGCAAAAAACGGGTTGCCTTCGGTGCGGGCATGGATGGCATCGGCAATGGCCTCGGGCACGCTGGCCGCCTGGCACATGCTGCGCACCACCAGCGCGGTCTGCGCCCGGTTGAGCGGCCGCAGGCCCAGCTGGCTGCAATGCACATGGCGCGACCAGGCCAGCGCCGTCTGCGGCCGGGCGGTGACCACGATCAGGATGCGGTGGCTGGCCACCACCTCCACCAGCTGCTCCAGCACCTCGCCCGAAGCCTCATCGGCCCAGTGCCAGTCGTCGAAGGCCAGCACCAGCGGCGTGGCGGCCGCCGACACCGTGATGCAGGCCACCAGCGCCTGCGCCAGCGCATGGCGGCGGGCATCGCCTTCCAGCGTGGCGGGCAGCGGATGGGCTTCGCTGGGGATGGACAGCAGGTGCAGCAGCTGCGGCAGCCAGGGCTGCAGCCGGGCATCGATGGCCAGCAGGCGCTGCACCGCCTGCGCCTCCCGCTCGGCGGGCGGCACCCGGGCCAGCGCCAGGGCTTCGCGCAGCAGCTGCACGAAGGGCAGGAAGGCGCCCAGGCGGCCCTGCGGCGAGCACCGGCTGGTGAGCACCGTGGCTTCCTGCGGGCCGATGCGCTGGCGAAACTCATGCATCAGGCGGCTTTTGCCGAAGCCCGCGTCGGCCACCACGTTGACGGCGTGGCCGCTGCCCTGCAGCGCTTCGTCCAGCCAGCCGCGCAGCGCTTCGAGCTCGCTGCCGCGGCCCACCAGCGGCGTGAAGCCCCGGGCCTGCGCCGCTTCGATGCGGCCGTCGGCGCCGGTGCGGGCGCCCAGGCGCCACGCCAGGCGGGCGGGGTGCGGCGGCGCGGCGCTGGCGCTGGCATCGGGCGCCTCGGGGCCGGCCGCCCACAGCGGCTGCAGCTGGAAGTAAGGCGACAGCAGCCGGCGGGTGTCTTCACACACCGCCACCTCGTGGCGCGCCACGGCCGCGGCCAGCATGGTGGCCAGCGGCGGCAATGTGCCGGCAATGCGCCAGCCGGTGGGCGTGGGTGAAGCCACCACGTTGCCATGGGCCAGGCCCACGCGCAGGCCCAGGCTCACGCCGGTGGGCTGGCCGTCGCGCTGCACCTGGGCCGCCAGTTCCAGCGCCGCTTCGGCCGCCTGCAGCACGTCGTCTTCATGCGCCGTGGGCAGGCCGAACAGGGCTTCCAGGCCCATCATGTCCAGCCGCGAGAGCAGGCCGCCACGGTTCTCGACGATGGCCTGCAGCCGGGGCTGCAGCAGGCCCAGCGCTTCGTCCAGCGCCTCGGGGCCCGACTGGGCCAGCAGGCGCTGCAGGCCTTCGAACGCCGCGACCAGCAAGGTGACCGAGCGCCGCTGCGGCACGCCGACGGGCGTGGGGCGGCGGGCGGTGGGCACGGTACCCGCTTCGCTGAGCGCGCCAGCCGGCTGTGCCGCGTCGATGGGCAGCGCAAAGCGGTAGCCCTGGCCAGGAATGGTGGCGATGGCCTTGACCCCCAGCGCCCGCCGCAGCGCCGAGATCTGCACCTGGAGGTTGTTTTCCTCCACGACCAGGCCGGGCCAGACCTGATCCATCAACTCGTCCTTGCGAACCAGCTCGCCGGCCTTGTCGACCAGCACACGCAAAAGATCGAACGCACGCGAGCCCAGCACCACCGGCTGCCCCTGGGCCAACAGCACACGCTCGACAGGCCGCAACTCAAAGTGCGAAAAACGCACGGGGTTGACCATCGAAGCGTCCTTTGAAGGGATGTGCGACTGTATCTGTTTGTGTTATCGGGTTGTGAATTTTTGCCTGGGCGATCGATCACACCCTGGGTGGTTGTTGGCTGGTTTGCTCCGGGCCGTGCGGGCGGGCCCGGGGGCTTAGCTTCCGCGGTCCGCGCTGCACGCGGACTGCCCTGCGCTACTCGGGCGGGTGGCCCGCGGTCCAACTCGCTGCG
>NZ_CAXFDV010000201.1:0-7948 GCF_964001545.1 uncultured Aquincola sp. | reverse complement strand
TGCAGGCCCACTGCGCCGGCCGCGCGCTGGCCGTGGCCCGCCTGGGCGGCGACGAATTTGCGGTGCTGCTGCCGGGGGCCGACCCCGCCACCGCCGAGCTGCTGGCGCGCGGGCTGCTGACTTCGCTGTGCGCGCCCTACCAACTGGCCGACGAGCGGCGCACGCGCATCGGTGCCTCGGTGGGCATTGCACTGTCGCCGCCGCATGGGCATGACGGCGAAACCCTGCTGTCGCGCGCCGACATCGCGCTGTATGCCGCCAAGGCCGCCGGCCGGGGCACGGTGCGCACCTTCACCACCGAGATGCTCACCCGCATGCAGGAGCGGGTGGACCTGGAGGTACGCCTGCGCGCCGCGCTGGACACCGAAGAAGGCATGTTCGTGTTTTTCCAGCCCATCACCGACCTGGCCTCGGGCCGCATCACCGCGCGCGAGGCGCTGGTGCGCTGGTTCGACCCGCCGCGCGGCTGGGTGCCGCCGTCGGAGTTCGTGCCGGTGGCCGAAGAAGCCGAGCTGATCGACCGCGTGGGCCAGTTCGTGCTGGGCCGCGCCTGTGAAGAGGCGGCAGGCTGGGCCGACGAGGCGCGGGTGGCCGTGAACGTGTCGGCCGCGCAGCTGGGCCGCGGCACGCTGCTGCCGGCGGTGCGCCGCGCGCTGCAGGCCGCCAGCCTGCCGGCCCACCGGCTGGAGATCGAGATCACCGAGACCGCGCTGCTGCTGCACGGCGCACCGGCGCTGGCCGAGCTGCGGCTGCTGCGCGACATGGGCGTTCGGGTGGCGCTGGACGACTTCGGCACCGGGTATTCGTCGCTGGCGCACCTGCGCAGCTTTCCGTTCGACAAGATCAAGATCGACGGCTCCTTCGTGCAGGACGCGCTGCGCCGGCCCGAGTGCGCGGCCGTGGTGCGCGCCGTGGCCGAACTGGGCCGCCGGCTGGGCGTGACCACGGTGGCCGAAGGCGTCGAAACCCAGGCCCACCTGGCCTGTGCCCGGGCCGAGGGCTGTACCGAAGTGCAGGGCTATGCGCTGGGGCGCCCCGCGCCCAGCCCGAAGGATCAGGCCGCGGTGGACGCCTTGTCGGCCAGCGTCGGCACGCCGGTGGGCCCGCGGCCCCAGCCGGCCCATGTGGAAGGAATGTGACATGTCCAAGTCTTTGGACCATGAACTCAGCCTGCAGGCTGCGGTGCGGCATGAGCTGGGGCTCAAGCGCCGCTGGAAGCTGGCCTTCCAGCCGGAGGTCGAAGCCCGCTATGAGCACGACGAAGGCCCGGCGCGCGAGCGCTGGCTGGTGCGCGGCGGCGTCATCGGCCTGCTGATCTGGAACCTGTTCCTGATCAACGACTGGTTCATCCGGCGCGAGGACTTCGGCGTCGTGCTGGCCTGGCGCACGGTGATGACGGTGTATGGCGCAGGCCTGCTCACCGCCATCGCGCGCGGCTGGCTGCGGCCCGCGGCCCGTGAATGGCTGCTGGCCAGCGCCTTGCCGATGGTGATGCTGTGCGCCTGCATGGTGCTGCGTGGCACCCAGAACGAGGTGCGCATGTACGACCCCTTCGTGTTCAGCCTGGCGTTCCTGGTGCTGAACATCTCGCTGCCGCTGCGCTTTCAGCAGGCCTTGTGGATGTCGGGCATTGCGCTGCCCTCGACGGCCCTGTTCGTCGGCTTCGATCACCTGCTGCCCGAGCAGGCCCGCATCTTTTCCATCGGCCTGATGGCCTGCACCGTGTTGTTCACGCTGCAGGCCTGCCACCGCATCGAGCGCGGCTCGCGCTACAGCTACCTGCTGCGCCTGCGCGAGACGCTGGCCTTCCGCGCCGCCGAGCGCCGGGCCGACGGCTATGCCCGCCTGTCGCAGACCGATGCACTGACCGGGCTGCCCAACCGCCGCGCCTTCGACCTGGCCTTGCCCAGCCGCTGGCAGGAAGCGGCCGACGACCGGCGTTGGCTGGCCCTGGTGCTGATCGACGTCGACAACTTCAAGCAGTACAACGACCTGTACGGCCACCCGGCGGGCGATGCCTGCCTGAAGCGCGTGGGCGAAACCATGCGCGCCAACCTGCCGCCCCAGGCCTTCCTGGGCCGCATCGGCGGCGAAGAATTCGCGGCGCTGGTGCAGGGTGAATCGGCGCTGCAGTGCCAGATGGTGGCCGAACGGCTGCGCCAGGCGGTGGAAGCCATGGGCCTGCCGCATGGCGGCACCGAGCGCGGCGTGCTCACCATCAGCCTGGGCCTGGCCCTGCGCTCGCCCAGCGTGGACGGGCGGATCGATTCCTTCATGGCCTCGGCCGATGCGGCGCTGTACGACGCCAAGCACCGCGGCCGCAACCGCTGCGCCCAGGCCAGCAACTACGGCGACCTGGCGCCTGCGGTGCGCGCCGCCGGCTGAAGCCGGCGTCCAAGAGCGCCGTCACGCGAACGAATCCAGCACGCTGTCGGTGATGCGCGAGGCGTCCTCGAACGCCACCACCCGGTTGCGGCCGCCGCGCTTGGCGGCATAAAGCGCCACGTCGGCGGCATGGCTGGCGGCTGCGGCATCGCGGTGGGTGTGGGCGCGGTGCGTCATGCCCACGCTGATGGTCACGCTGCCCACCGTCTCCAGCACCAGCGCCTGGACGGCGCCGCGCAGCTTCTCGGCCACCTGCAGGCCGCCTTCGGCATCGGTCTCGGGCAGCAGCACCATGAATTCCTCGCCGCCCACCCGGGCCACGAAGTCGGTGGTGCGCAGCGTGCGCTGCAGCAGTTGCGCCACCTGCACCAGCACCATGTCGCCGGCCGCATGGCCGAAGCTGTCGTTCACACGCTTGAAGTGGTCGATGTCGATGCCCATCAGCGTCATCGGCTGGTGGTTGCGGCGGTGGCGGCCCAGCTCGCTGCCCAGGCGTTCGTCGGCCGCGCGACGGTTGGGCAGGCCGGTCAGCGGGTCGCGCCGGGCCAGCAGGTTGAGCTCGGCATTGGCCTGCGCCAGTGCGTGGGTGCGCTCGGCCACGCGGGCTTCCAGCGTTTCGTTGGCCTCGCGCAGCGAAGCTTCACGCGCCGCCAGCGCGGCCATCATGCGGGCCAGCGCGGTGCCCAGGCCGCGCACTTCGCTGGCGCCGCCGGGCTCGGGCAGGCGCACGTCGGGCTCGCCGGCGCCGATGCGCAGCGCCGCATCGTGGATGGCGGTCAGCGGCTTGCTCAGGCCGCCCGCCGCCCACCAGGCCACCGCCGCGGCCAGCAACGCCACCAGCAGGCCCGACCACCACACCAGGCGCTGGGCTTCATAGGCGGGCGCCAGGGCCACCGCGGCCGGCTGACGCACCACCACCCGCCAGCCCAGCTGGTTGCTGCGGGCATGCGGCTGCACCGGCGTCGCGGCGGTCAGGTAGTCGGTGCCGTCTGCCCATTCGGCCACGCGGGGCCCGGCGAGCAGCGGCGCCAGCGCCGGCGGCAGGGCGTCCGGTGCATCGGTCGGGCCCAGGATCACCTGGTCGCCGGCGTCCACCACGAACACGCGCACGCCCATCTGGCGGGCATCGCCGGTGCGCAGCAGCGAGATCACTTCGCGGCCCCAGTCCCAGTTCACATGCGCGCCCACCACCGCCACCACCCGGCCCTGCGCATCGGTCAGCGGCGCGGCAAAGTCGATGAAGCGCGGCGGCGAGCCGTCGGTGGCCGGTGGCAACAGGGTGGCCAGCAGCTTGGCCTTGTGCACGTCGCCGGTGTAGGCAGTCTTCAGGCCCTGGGCGAACCAGGGCCGCTCGGCCACGCTGCTGCCCACCAGCATGTGGCCGGTGGCCGCCACCACCTCGCCATCGGGGTGGGCGACGCCGATCCAGCTGTAGTGCGAGCGATTGGCCGCCACGCGGTCCAGGTCCTGGTCGGTGACCCGCAGGCTGCCGTCGGGGCGTACCAGCGTGACCACGGCGCCCTGGGCCAGGCGGGAGATCTCGCCCAGCCGGGTGTCCATGCCCTCGGCCATCACCGCGGCCACGCCGCGCGCCAGGTTGTGCAGCGCGCGGCCTTGCTCGGCGGCCAGATGGTTCGACATCGCGGCGCCCAGCACCCACGAGAGGCTGCTGGTGGTCAACGCCAGCAGGGTGGCCATGATCAAGGCCAGTCGGACGCGGAAACTGTTGGGCATGGGGGCGTGGGCACTCGGGCCACGCCCGAAACTTCATGGGGTCGGGGTGTTATCGGCCGAAGCCATGCCAGCCTGAGGGGGATCACCCGCCGGCCGCTTGTGGAAGGCCACGGTCAAGCCCCACAGCGACACGCCCACGGCCAGCAGCACGCCGGCGATCTGGTACTGCTCGGTGGCGCGACCGGTCCAGGGGCCGGCCAGAAACGCGCAGCTCAGCGCACCCAGCACCGGCAGCAGCGTGGGCGTGCGGAAGTGCTGGTGCTCCACCTTGTCGCGCCGCAGCACCAGCACCGCCACGTTGACCACCGTGAACACGCACAGCAGCAGCAGCGCGGTGGTGCCGCCCAGCGCAGGCACGCCGCCCACGAAGGCGATGAGGCCGAAGGCCAGCAGCGTGGTGAAGCCGATGGCGGTGTAAGGCGTGCGGCGGCGGCTGTGCACCTTGCCCAGCGCGGCGGGCAGCACCTGCTCACGCGCCATGCCGTACACCAGCCGGCTGGCCATCAGCATGTTGATGAGGGCGCTGTTGGCCACCGCGAACATGGTGATGAGCCCGAAGATGCCGATGGGAAAGCCCGGCGCGCCGGCCTGCACCACCTGCAGCAGCGGCGTTTCGCCTTCGCCCAGCTTGTCGGGCGCCACCAGCGTGACGGCCGAGATCGACACCAGCATGTAGATGATGCCGGTGATGACCAGCCCGCCCAGCAGCACCTTGGGAAAGTGGCGTACCGGGTCCTTGCACTCCTCGGCCATGTTCACCGAATCTTCGAAGCCCACCATCGCGAAAAAGGCCAGCGTGGTGGCCGCCATCACCGACCAGAACATGCCGCCGTCGACGTTGGGCTTGAACTGGGTGATGCGCGACACATCGCCCTGGCCCTGGGTGATGGCCCACAGGCCGATGCCGATGATCAGCAGCAGGCCCGACAGCTCCACGCAGGTGAGCAGCACGTTGAGCTTGACGCTTTCACCCACGCCGCGGAAGTTGACTGCCGCCACCAGCGCCATGAACACCAGGCCGATGGCGGTGATGCCGAAGCCGCCTTCCAGCCCCAGCCCGAAGGCCTGCGACAGGTAGGCCGCAAACGCCCGCGAGGCGGTGCTGGCCGAGGTGATGCCCGAGCACATCACCGCAAAGGCCACGATGAAGGTGATGAAGTGGATGCCGAAAGCCTTGTGCGCATACAACGCGGCGCCGGCCGCCTGCGGGTATTTGGTCACCAGCTCCAGGTAGCTGAAGGCGGTGATCACCGCCACCACGAAGGCCACCAGAAAGGGCAGCCACACCACGCCGCCCACCTGCGCCGCCACCTGGCCGGTGAGGGCGTAGATGCCGGTGCCCAGGATGTCGCCGACGATGAAGAGCAGCAGCAGCCACGGGCCCATCACCCGGTGCAGGCTGGGCTCGGCCTTGGGCTTGTCGCTGCCGGCGGCCGGGGCGGTGGAGGTGGTCATGGCGCGCTCCTCGGGGTGATGGTGTTGTGCCGCCCGCGCGGCACTTGCCATGCCCGCACCGGCCACCCCCGGGCTTACACCACGCTGCGGTGGCGGGCGATGCAGGTGTCCAGCACGTCTTCGCCGGGGCGCTGCCACCAGTGCTCGGAGAAGATCTCCACCTCGGCAAAGCCGCGGTAGCCGGCGGCTTCCACCCAGCCGCGCAGCTGCCGCAGCTCGATCACGCCGTCGCCCATCATGCCGCGGTCGTTCAGCAGGTCGCGGGTGGGGGTGAGCCAGTCGCACACATGGTAGGCCAGCAGCCGCTCGGCGCCGGCGCGCGCGATCTGCGCCTGCAGCTGCGGGTCCCACCACACGTGATACGCATCCAGCGCCACGCCCAGCGCGCCGCTGCGCTGCGGGTCCAGCTCGTCGCACAGGTCCAGCGCCTGCGCCAGGGTGTTCACACAGGCGCGCTCGGCCGCCTGCATCGGGTGCAGCGGCTCGATGGCCAGCGGCATGCCGACCTGGCGTGCGTGGTCCAGCGTGGCGGCAATGCCGTCGCGCACCTCGCCGCGGGCGCGGGCGATGCTTGTATAGGCAGGTTGGCCGGCCAGCGCGCCGGGCAGCGAGCCCACCACCAGCACCAGGCAGGGCGCACCCAGGGTCCTGGCTTCGTCGATGGCGCGGCGGTTGTCGTCCAGCGCGGCGCGCAGGCCGGCTGCATCGGCCGCCGGAAAAAAGCCGCCGCGGCAGTAGCCCGACAGCTGCATGCCGTGCGCGCGCAGCTGGCGCGCCGTGGCTTCCAACCCCACGGCAGCCACCTGGTCGCGCCAGGGGCTGATGGCGCGGATCTCGCGCCGCGCGCATTCGTCGATGATGCGGTCCAGCGGCCATTGCCGGCGCACGGTGGCGGTGTTGATCGACAGCCATTGATGGCCGTCCTCGAAGCTGCGTACCGCGCTCATGCGTCGACCCCATGCAGCGCCAGCAGCGTGCGCATGCGCTGCGCGGCCAGGGCCGGGTCGTCCAGCAGGTGGGCGGCATCGGCCAGGCGGAACAGCTCGGCCAGATGCTGCAGCGAGCGGGTGCTTTGCTGGCCCCCCACCATGGTGAAGTGCCGCTGGTGGCCGTTGAGCCAGGCCATGAACACCACGCCCGTCTTGTAGAAGCGGGTGGGCGCCGCGAAGATGTGGCGCGACAGCGGCACCGTGGGCGCCAGGATCTGGTGGAAGCGCGCCTCGTCGCCCGCCGCCAGGGCCGACAGCGCGGCGCTGGCTGCCGGCGCAATGGCGTCGAAGATGCCCAGCAATGCATCGCTTTGCCCATGCACCCGCGCCGTGCCGTGGCCGTCGCCGGCGATCAGCTCGGCGTAGTTGAAGTCGTCGCCGGTGTACATGCGCACGCCCTGGCCGTCGCGGCCGCCATGGGCGGGCAGGCGGCGGCGCATCGCGATTTCCTGCTGCTTGTCGAGCAGGCTGATCTTGATGCCGTCCACCTGGTCGGCATGCGCTTCGATGATGCCCAGCGCCGTGTCCATGGCCGCGGCCACGCTGCCGCCGCCCCAGTAGCCGGCCAGTGCGGGGTCGAACATCTCGCCCAGCCAGTGCAGGATGACCGGCTGCTTCGCCTGGCGCAGGATGCGGTCGTACACCCGCACATAGTCGTCCGGACCCTGAGCCACGCGGGCCAGTGCGCGGCTGGCCATCACGATCAGCCGGCCGCCCAGCGCCTCGATCGCTTCCATCTGCTCTTCATAGGCGCGGATCACGTCGTCGACGCTGCGCACGTCGTCGGGCGCCAGGTGGTCGGTGCCGCAGCCGCAGGCCACCAGCGCGCCGGGGTGGTCGCGCGCCGCGTCCAGGCTGAGGCGGATCAGCGCCAGCGAGGTGGGCCAGTCCAGGCCCATGCCGCGCTGAGCGGTGTCCATGGCCTCGGCCACGCCCAGCCCCAGGCCCCACAGGCGCTGGCGGTAGGCGATGGTGGCGTCCCAGTCGATCGCGCATTGCAGCCAGGGGTCGATGGCGGCCAGCGGATCGGCCACCACATGCGCGGCCGAGTAGGCGATGCGGTTGAAGGCCGGCCGCGCGCCCGCCGCAACCGCGGCCACCGGCGTGGCGGCCTGCAGCGTGTAGGGCCGCAGCGCGCCGTCGGCGGTGGGCAGGTTCAGGGTGATGGCCATGGGCTTACACCCGCAGCGCCGGCACGTCGACCCAGCGGCGTTCCTGCCAGCTGCGGGTGGCGGCTTCCACCAGCTGCACGCCCTTGGCGCCTTCGGGCAGCGTCCACTGGTAGGGCGCGTCTTCCACCACGTGGCGGATGAAGTGCTCCCACTGGATCTTGAAGCCGTTGTCGTACACCTGGGTGTCGGGCACTTCCTGCCACTGGTCGAAGA
>NZ_CAXFDV010000200.1:0-3256 GCF_964001545.1 uncultured Aquincola sp. | reverse complement strand
GGTGACGCGCCAGGCCGGCGCCGAGTGGTTTGCCAGCACGCCCGAGCAGAAGCCGCACGACATCGCGCTGGCCGCGCTGGATTACGCGCGCAAGCACTACTTCGACGTGCTGCTGGTGGACACCGCCGGCCGGCTGGCCATCGACGAGGCCTTGATGGCCGAGATCCGCGACCTGCACGCCACGCTCAAGCCGGTGGAAACGCTGTTCGTGGTCGACGCGATGCAGGGCCAGGACGCGATCAATACCGCCAAGGCCTTCAAGGAGGCGCTGCCGCTGACCGGCATCGTGCTGACCAAGCTGGACGGTGATTCGCGCGGCGGCGCGGCACTGTCGGTGCGGCAGATCACCGGTGCGCCAATCAAGTTCGCCAGCGTGTCCGAGAAGATCGACGGCCTGGAGGTGTTCGACGCCGAGCGCCATGCCGGCCGCGTGCTGGGCATGGGCGACATCGTCGCGCTGGTCGAGGAAGTGCAGAAGGGCGTGGACATCCAGGCCGCGCAGAAGCTGGCCACCAAGCTCAAGAGCGGCGACAACTTCGACCTCAACGACTTCCTGTCGCAGATCACGCAGATGAAGAAGATGGGCGGCCTGTCCAGCCTGATGGACAAGCTGCCGGCGCAGATGACCGCCAAGGCCGGCCAGCCCGACATGGACCGCGCCGAGCGCGAGGTGCGCCGCATGGAAGGCATCATCAATTCGATGACGCCGCTGGAGCGCCGCAAGCCCGAGCTGCTCAAGGCCAGCCGCAAGCGCCGCATCGCCGCCGGCTCGGGCGTGCATGTGCAGGAGGTCAACCGCCTGCTCAACCAGTTCGAGCAGATGCAGGGGATGATGAAAAAGATGAAGGGCGGCGGCCTCATGAAGATGATGAAGCGCATGGGCGGCATGAAGGGCATGGGCGGCCTGGGCGGTGGTGGCGGCTTTGGGGGCCTGGGCGGCCCCCGCTGAAACGCTTGGTCACCTTTGCGCGGTTGTAGCCAGGGGCCTGGAGCGCTACGGTCCCCCGCTGTAGCAATCGCAACACAAGGGCATGGACGACGCTTGGATCTGGTTCGGAGCAGGCATCGCCGGCACACTCTCTCTTCTGGCGCCGTTCTGGCTGCGCGTGCAGCGCAAGTCCAAGGTGCAGCAAGCCCTCGACCGGCTGGACACGCTGGCCAACTGGCCGCCTGAAGCCACCCGCGTGCTCGACCTGCATGAGCGCCTGGCCCTGCAGGCCCTGCACCGTGCACTGCCCGACCACCTGATGCTGGCCGCAGTGCCGCTGGCGGGCTTTTTGAACGTGCCGCGTCGCCACTCGTACACCGAATGGCTGCAGCGCGTGGGCCACCTGAGTGTGGACCTGATGGTGTGCGACAGCTCGTCGCAGGTGGTGGCCGTGGTGCTGCTGCGCAAACCCAACGACAGCGCCAAACGCCTGCGCCGCACCGAACGCATCGTGCGCGTGCTGGAGGCGGCCCGGGTGCGTGTGCTGGTGCTGACCTCGGGCGCCCTGCCGCCCGCGGATGCGCTGCGCGAAGCGGTGTTGAAGGCTGCCCGGCCCGGCGCTCCCGCGCCTGCACCCGCTGCCGCCGCCGAAGAGCCGGCCACCGACGCGGCCCTGGCCACGCCACCGCGCCACGGCCCGGCCCATGGCCTGGGCCTGCCGGTGCCGCTGGTGCTGGAGCGCCACCCCAACACCAGCGCGCCCGCGGAGCGCGAAACCCCGCCGTCCACCTGGTTCGACGACCTCGATTCAGGCACCGAAGCCGGGCCGCCGCTGCGACCCGGTTCGATCTAGACCATCAGTTCAACAACGCCTGCGCGAACTCACGCGCGTTGAAGGTCTCCAGGTCGGAGAGCTGCTCACCCACGCCGATGAAGTACACCACCAGCGGGCGCAGGCCCGGCTGCTTGGCGCTGCGCTCACGCGCCCACAGCGCGATGGCGGCCAGCACGCCGCCCTTGGCCGTGCCGTCGAGCTTGGTGATGATCAGGCCGCTGACCTGCAGCGCCTCATCGAACGCCTTGACCTGCATCAGCGCGTTCTGGCCGGTGTTGCCGTCCACCACCAGCAGCACCTCGTGCGGCGCATCGGGCTGCGCCTTGGCGATCACGCGGCGGATCTTCTTCAGCTCTTCCATCAGGTGCAGCTGGGTGGGCAGGCGGCCGGCGGTGTCGGCGATCACCACGTCGCATTCGCGGGCGCGTCCGGCCATCACTGCGTCGTAGGTCACGGCCGCGGGGTCGCCGCCTTCCTGGCTCACCACTTCCACCCGGTTGCGGCCGGCCCACACCGTGAGCTGCTCACGCGCGGCGGCCCGGAAGGTGTCGGCCGCGGCCAGCAGCACCTTCTGCTCGGCATCGGCCAGGTGGCGGGTGAGCTTGCCGATGCTGGTGGTCTTGCCGGCGCCGTTGACGCCCACCACCATCATCACCGTGGGTGTGGCCTCGCCGATCACCAGCGGCCGCTCCAGCGGCTGCAGCAGCGCGGTGATGGCATCGGCCAGCAGGCCCTTGACCGCCACCGGCTCCGTCACGCCGGCTTCCTTGACGCGGCGCTTGAGGTCGTCGAGCAGCCACTGCGTGGCCTTGACGCCGGCATCGGCCATCAGCAGCGCGCTTTCCAGCTCTTCGTACAGCGCATCGTCGATCTTGGTGCCCGAGAACACCTGGGCGATGCTGGAGCCCGTCTTGCGCAGGCCCTGACTGAGCTTGCTGACCCATTCGGTGCGCTCCAGCGGCGCATCGAAGTTGGCCATCGCGCCGCGCAGGTCGCCATGCACCGGGGCAGCGGCCGGGGCGCGTGGCACCGGCACGGGTGCAGGACGCGGCGCCGTTGCTGGACTCGCCGGCGCGGCGACCGGCGGTGCCGGCGGCGGACGCAGGGTGCGCAGGTCCACACCGGGGGGCGCCACCGGAACCGGCGCGGGTGCGGGTGCGGGTGCGGGTGCATGTGCGGGTGCAGGGGCGAACACCGGCGCCTGGGGTGCGGGCACCGCTGCCGGCGCCGCGGGGACCGGTTGCACGGCCGGCGGGTGGAAGGCGGTGACGGGCGCCCCTGTCGGCACCGCCGCAGCCGGCATGGGTGCGACGGCCGGTGTCGGGACGGGCGTGGTCACGGGCACTGCAGCCGGTGCAGGCACCGGCGCCGGCGCGGGCGTGGCCAGGGGCGCGGGCCGCAGCGTGCGCAGGTCGACCGCGGGCGGCCCCGGCGGTGGCGGGGGCGGCTTCTTCTTGAAAAAACTGAACATGCGCAGATTGTCGCGCGTGACG
>NZ_CAXFDV010000199.1:0-1797 GCF_964001545.1 uncultured Aquincola sp. | reverse complement strand
TGCCGGATCTCCGCCGCGGGCACGTGGCCTTCGATGACGTAACCGGCCACCGTCGCGGTGTGGCAGCCGCCGTACTGCGCCGGCATGCCCAGGCGCTGGCGCACCGCGCCGGTGTCGTTCACCTCGGACACCTGCACGGTGAATCCTGCTTTCTCGAGGTGCTGCACCCAGGCGGTACAGCAGCCGCAGTTCGGGTCCTTGAACACCTGCACCACGGGCAGCCCCGTCGTACCCGCGCCCGTCTTGGCCGCCGCCACAGGCAGGCAGCCAAAGCCCCCGATGGCACCCACGACGGCGATGCCGCCCAACCACTGGCGTCGATCCACGTCGTCTCCTGCTTGAAAAGCGGCCAGCAAAAAGGGCCCGTGTGGGCCCTTTCTGACAGTGGCCGAGGCCAGCTTACTTGACCGACAACACCCAGGTCGCCAGCTGCTTGGCTTCGGCTTCGTTGACCTGCGGGTTGGCGGGCATGGGCACCGCGCCCCAGACGCCGGCGCCGCCCTTCTGGATCTTGGTGGCCAGCTTGTCGACGGCGGTCTTGTCGCCGGCGTACTTGGCGGCCACGTCCTTGTAGGCGGGGCCGACCAGCTTCTTGTCGACCGCGTGGCAGGCCATGCAGTTCTTCTTCTGGGCCAGCTCAGCGTTGGCGAAGGCGGGAGACACCGCGCCCACGGCCAGGGCGGCAGCGAACAGGGCGGAAATGCGAGCGTTCATGAGGTCCTTTCGACGAGCGATGGCAAAAGTCGTGCGGTACATTGACTCGAACGAATTCTAGAGCGCCGGGTTGACGGCAAGGGGGTCACGATGTGGTTCGTTGCGCTGGGCCTGCTGTCCATCGGCCTCAAGCTGGCGGCGCTGGGCCCTTTTGCCGGCCTGTCGTGGTGGTGGGTGCTGTCGCCCTTCGTGCTGGCCCTGCTGTGGTGGGGCTGGGCCGACAAGTACGGCTACACCCAGAAGAAGGCGATGGACCGCATGGAAGCCAAGAAGGCCCGGCGGCGCGAGCGCCATCTGCAGGACATGGGGCTGGACACGCGCCACAAGCCGCGCAAGTAGGCCGCGGCGCAGGCATGGAAAAACGGGCCCCGCGGGCCCGTTGGTTCTTCTTGCTGAACAGCTTGTTCAGTCGAACTTGTCCAGCACCGCACCCGCGCTGGCGCTGGCCGCGTTCTTCGCGAACTTGGCCAGCACACCGCGGGTGTAGCGCGGTGCCGGCTGCTTCCACTGTGCGCGGCGGCGGGCGATTTCTTCGTCCGGCACGTTCAGGTTCAGCAGCAGCTGGTGCGCATCGATGGTGATGGAGTCGCCTTCCTGCACCAGCGCGATGGTGCCGCCCTCATACGCTTCGGGCGCCACGTGGCCCACCACCATGCCCCAGGTGCCGCCCGAGAAGCGGCCGTCGGTGATCAGGCCGACCGATTCGCCCAGGCCCTGGCCGATCAGCGCGCCGGTGGGCGCCAGCATCTCCGGCATGCCGGGGCCGCCCTTGGGGCCCAGGTAGCGCAGCACCATCACGTCGCCGGCCTTGATCTGGTTGGCCATGATGGCCGCCAGCGCCGACTGCTCGTCGTCGAACACACGGGCCGGGCCGGTGATCACCGGGTTCTTCAGGCCGGTGATCTTGGCCACGCAGCCTTCGGGCGACAGGTTGCCCTTCAGGATGGCCAGGTGCCCTTCGGCATACAGCGCGTTGCCGACCTGGCGGATGACCTTGTTGTCGGCTTTCAGCGCCGGCACGTCGGCCAGGTTCTCGGCCACGGTCTTCCCGGTGATGGTCATGCAGTCGCCATGCAGCAGGCC